>JBEKOZ010000074.1:0-11702 GCA_049521275.1 Bryobacteraceae bacterium
CGCCGCTGCTCCTCCCGCAGAGCGCGCCGCACGCCCGGCGCAATCGAAACCTTCGACGCGGCCTTTGAAACTTCCGGATCGCGAATCGCCGCCGTCACGTCCTCGCCGTTCAGCAGAACCTTCGCATCGCCCTCAAATTCAATGCGAGCCTCGCGCGCCAGCTGCTCCAGCTTGTGCAGGTCGTCCAGATCGACCTTCGCCCGCATCGCCCACAATGCAATCGCCCGGAACATCGCCCCCGAGTCGATATAGGTAAATCCGAGCTTCCGCGCCAGGGAGCGCGCAATGGTACTCTTCCCCGCGCCCGCCGGCCCGTCAATCGCGACGATTATTGGTTTCCGCAAGCTCTGAAAACCTCGCTGTGTTTGTGGCGCGCGCCCCCAGGCGTGCCGCGTCGCCACTCGTGGCGAGGCCCGGTCCGGCAAATGTCCGCATGCTCACGCATGGCGGTTCCACAACTATCCCCACGCTCAAGCAGTCCGCTTCCGCAGCCCCCGAACCGCCATGCGTAAGCATGCGGACACCCCACTACTTGCTCCCCTGCGCCCAATCGTTGCGATAAACCTTCCCGTCTTTCATGACGAATCTCACGCGCGTCATCACCGCCGGACTCTCCAGCGGATTGCCCTCCACCGCGATCACGTCGGCGAAATAATTCGCTTCAATCGCCCCGGCCTTGCCTTCGAGACCAACCAGCACGGCCGATTCCAGCGTCGCCGTCCGAATCGCCTCAATCGGCTTCATCCCCCACTCCACCATGGTCGCGAATTGTTTCGCATTGTCGCCGTGCGGATAAACGCCGCCATCGGTCCCGAACGCCACCCGCGCGCCGGCGAGATAGGCACGCCGGAAATTGGTCCGTTGCAGCTTACCGAGCGCCTTCTCTTTCTCAATCGACTCCGGCAGCATCCCGGCCTTCGCGCCCTCTTGCAGAATATAGTCGTCGTTGTAAATGTCGAACACCAGGAACGTGCCGTGCTGCTTGGCCAGCGCGATGCCCTCGTCGTCGATCAGGCTCGAATGCTCAATCGAATCGATGCCCGCGCGGATCGCATCCTTGATCGATTGCGTCCCATGCGCATGCGCCGCGACCTTCCGCCCCAGCTTGTGCGCCTCCTCGGCAATCGCCGTCAGCTCCTCCAGCGTGTATTGCGGCGCGCCCGGCGAATCGCCCTTCGAAAGCACCCCGCCCGAAGCGCAAACCTTGATCAGATCCGCGCCATACTTCACCGTTTCGCGCACCTTCGTCCGAGCCGTCCAGGGACCATCCGCCACGCCTTCGTCGCGAAACTTGAACTCTGGGGCGAGAAGATTATTGTCGCAATGTCCGCCCGTGATTCCCAGCGGAGGACCGGAGACAAACAGCCGCGGCCCCTCCACTTCGCCCGCATTGATGCCGTCCCGCAGAGCGACATCGGAATATCCGTTGGCGCCGACGTTGCGCACCGTGGTAAATCCCGCGCGCAGGGTCAACCGCGCATTCTTCACCCCGGCCACAGTCTGCCGCGGCACCGAAACGCCGAGGCTCTCATACCCGTTCAGCGTAGGCTCCCCCGTAAGATGATCGTGCACGTCCATCAGCCCCGGCATGCAGGTGCCGCGCGAAAGATCGATTACCTCCACCCCGGCGGGCACGCCGATATTCACTCCCAGGATGACGCCGTTATCAACCACAATCGCCGCGTTCTCGATCAGTTCGCCCTTACGCACATCGAGCAGGGATCCGCACTTGATCACGGTAGCGGCCGGCAGGGTCAAAGCACAGAAAAAAAGTAGGATGCGCAAACTATCAGTATATCGGTGGGACCTCGACCCAGGCGCGTTTTTTCCAGCTTTCAATCCCTTTTTCCGCCAATTGGACCCCTTTAACCGCTTCGAGCAGCCCCCACCGGAACGGCTCATTTTTAACGACGTGGCGCAGGAAAAGTTCCCATTGGATTTTGAAGGCGTTGTCGAAAGGAGCCTGCTCGGGGACCTTCTGCCAGCCTTCAAAGTAATTGATGGTGCTGGGGATATCCGGATTCCAAACCGGCCGTGGCGTCGCGCCGTAAGGTTGAATCCAGCAATCGCGCAGACCGGCTACCGCGCTGCCTTTCGATCCATCTACTTGAATCGTAAGAAGATCGTCGCGCCGCACGCGTACGCACCAGGAAGAGTTAAAGTGAGCGATCACGCCGCCTTCCAGTTCAAAGGTGGCGTAGGCCGAATCGTCGGCAGTGCATTCGTACGGTTTACCCGCTTCATCCCAACGAGTTGGCACATGCGTCGCGCCCAGGCAGGACACCGCTTTCACTTCGCCGAACAGGTTGTCAAGCACATAGCGCCAATGGCAAAGCATATCGATAATAATGCCGCCGCCATCTTCTTTCCGGTAGTTCCACGACGGGCGCTGGGCGGGTAGCGTGTCGCCTTCAAACACCCAATAGCCGAATTCGCCGCGTACCGAGAGGATCTTGCCGAAGAAGCCTAACTCGCGTAGAGTCTTCAGTTTGAGCATTCCGGGCAGCCACAGTTTATCCTGCACGACGCCGTGTTTCACGCCCGATTTTGCCGCCAGTTGGTAGAGATCGTACGCTACATCGAAGGTGTTGGCGATGGGTTTTTCGCAGTAAATGTTCTTCCCGGCGGCGATGGCTTTGCGGACGGCGTCGGCCCGGCGGTCGGTGGTCTGGGCGTCGAAGTAAATGGAGTATTCGGGGTCGGAGAGCGCCGCATCGAGATCCGTAGACCATCTTAAATGACCATAAGTGCGCGAAATGGCCTCCAATTTAGCGCTTGAACGGCCACAAAGTAGCGGTTTTGGCATGATAATCTCGTCGTCCGAGATTTTCACGCCGCCTTGCTGGATGATGGCGTAAATGGACCGGGCCAAGTGCTGATTCAGCCCCATGCGCCCGGTGACGCCGTTCATGATAATGCCAACGTTCGTAATCATTTGGGTAAAGGAGGCGCGCCTTTACCGGGGAGTGGCAAGGTGCCGTCCAGTTCCTGTCTCCAGTGCGCGACATCCCCCGCCGGGCCATAGCAGTAGATCATGCGCAGCGGTTTATCGCCGATATTCGTTAATTGATGAAAAACACCGCTGGGGATGTAGACGGCCTGGCCGGAGGTCATGGTGGCGCGCTCCTCGCCGAGGCACATTTCGCCGGTTCCTTCGACGATGAAATAAATTTCTTCCTGTTCCTGGTTGTGCCACGGCACTTGTCCGCCGTTGGGTTCGAGGGTGACGTTGCCCATCGAAAAATTGGCGGCCTGAATGGGGCTGGCGCCTCCGACCAGGTTTTGGGTGCGCCGCCGAGCGGGATAAGTGCGGCCGGGGATTGCAGCTAGGTCGGCGATGATCATGGTTTTAGATCAATCACAGACTAACACGCGTTAAGCCGCTTTTCGCGGTCGGACGGTTCGTTTGATTTCCTCGGAGCGGGCGTCCGATGCAACTGCAAGGTCGTAGGATGCTTGCAGGTTGAGCCAGAACTTTGGCGTGGTGTTGAAATAGTGCCCGAGACGAAGAGCGGTATCGGCGGTGATGCTCCGCCTGCCGTGAACGATCTCCGTGATTCGTGTAGCGGGAACGCGCAGTTCCAACGCGAGCTTGTTCACGCTCATGCTCAGCGGTTTTAAAAAATCTTCCCGGATCGTTTCGCCGGGATGCGGGAACGGGATGCGATCGGTTCTCTTCCGGTTCATGATCGGCTTCTCCATTTAGTGGTAATCGGTAATCTCAACGTCGAACGCATGGCCGTCCTTCCATCTAAAGCAGACCCGGTACTGATCGTTGATGCGAACACTGTACTGTCCCGCCCGATCTCCCTTCAGCGTCTCCAGCCGGTTTGCCGGAGGCGATCGAAGGTCACGAATCTCCTCGGCGCTATCAATCTGGGCCAGCCGGCGAAGGGCAACTTCAGCAATTTGTTGAAATCGCCTGACTCGGCGCCGTTCAAAGATCGCTTCTGTTTCCTTATCGCGAAAAGAGCGGATCAAACGTCCATCGTACTACGTCCGGCGTTAAACGTAAAGCGGGAACATTCTAATGGAAGTCGTGCGAGGCTGCGACTGCTGTGATCGGCATCAGGCAGGGGCGGACTTCGGTGGCTTTGATGGAGGCTACGCCCCTTTGGTTTTGCAGGACGCCGTCTACGATCAGATAGGAATTGCTGAGCACTGTGACGCGCAGGCGGTCGAAGACGTCGGGTTTTAGAATCACGTTGGCGATTCCGGTTTCGTCTTCGAGACTCAGGAACACGAAGCCTTTGGCGGTGCCGGGCTGCTGACGGCATATGACCGCTCCGGCGACTTTTATCTGGCGGCCGTCGGGCTGGTATTTTACGTTGGCGGCGGGGACGACTCGCATGCGGTCCAGATGCCGGCGGTGGAAACGCATGGGGTGGGCTCCGATGGAGAGGCCCTGGTTCTCGAAATCCGAGTGCAGACGCTCGAGCGGATTCATCGGCGCCAAAGGCGATGGAGTTTCGGGCGGACACGCCGGCTTCAGCAGCTCGCCCGCGGGACGCAGGGCCAGCTCCGATTGCCACAAGGCGTCGCGGCGGTGACGCTTGCGGTTGCCGATTTCATTTAGTGCGCCGAGATCGGCGAGGATGGTCAGTTCGCTTTTAGAAATTTGAGGGACTCGCTGGCGAAGATCCTCTATATCTTTAAACGGACGAGCTTCGACGATGGCTTGCGCGGTCTGCTTGCTGAAGCCTCGCACATAGTTGAAGCCCAACCGGACAGAGAGATCCGGCGCGATGGTGCACGGCCAATCCGATTGCGTGACGTCGACGGGGAGGAAGTGCAGGCCGTGGCGCTGGGCGTCTTTCACCAAAGTGTTGGGGCTATAAAATCCCATGGGTTGATTGTTCAGAATGGCGGCGGTGAAGGCAGCTAAATAATGGCATTTGAGATAGGCGCTGGCGTACGCAATCAGCGCAAAGCTGGCGGCGTGCGATTCGGGAAAGCCGTACAGCGCGAAGGCGGTGATGGAGTGGACGATGGTCTCCTGCACCTCGGGGGCGATCCCTTTCCTGGTCATGCCGGAGCGGAGGCGCGCGTCGATATCTTTCATGCGCTCTTCAGAACGTTTGAAACCCATGGCGCGGCGCAGCTCTTCGGCTTCGCCGCCGGTGAAATCGGCGACGAGCATCGCCATTTTCAGAAGCTGCTCCTGAAACAGAGGGACGCCCAGGGTGCGTTTCAGGACCGGTTCGAGCAGCGGGTGCAGGCACACGGGTTCTTCTTCGCCCTCGCGGCGGCGCAGGTAAGGGTGCATCATTTTGCCGACGATGGGGCCGGGGCGGATGATGGCGACCTGCACCACGATGTCGTAAAATTTCGCGGGCTTGAGGCGCGGCAGGCTGGACATCTGGGCGCGGCTCTCCACTTGAAACATCCCCACGGTATCCGCTTTCTGCAAGCTGTCGTAAACCTGCGGGTCGTCGGCCGGAAGGTGCGCCAGGTCCACTTGTTCGTGATAGTGATTCTCAATCAGCGTGATGGAATCCTTGAGCACGGCCATCATGCCGAGGCCCAGCAGGTCGACCTTAATCAACCCGAGGTCGGCGCAGTCCTCTTTATCCCATTGCACGATCACGCGGCCGGGCATGGTGGCGGGTTCGAGCGGCACGATGGAATCGAGCTGTCCCTGGCAGATCACCATGCCTCCGGAATGCTGGCCAAGATGGCGCGGCAGGTTGAGAATTTCGCGCGACAGCGCGAGCATCTTCGCAACGCGATCGTTTTTGAGATCGAGGCCCGCGCCGGTGAACTGTTTTTCCTGCACGGCCGCACAATTTTCGACTTCCCATGCTCCGCGCGAAGAAAGTTTGGCGATGCGGTCCAGCGATTCCTGATCGAAGCCCAAAGCCTTGCCGGCATCGCGGATCGCGGAGCGGCTGCGATAAGTGATGACGTTGGCGGTCATGGCGGCGCCGAGTTTTCCGTAGCGCTGATAGACATATTGAATGGCGCGTTCGCGGTCGTCGCCGCTGGGCAGGTCGAGGTCGATATCGGGCCATTCGCCGCGCTCTTCAGATAGGAAACGCTCGAACAGCAGCTCCATTTTGACGGGATCGATGGCGGTGATTCCCAGCGAATAGCAGACGGCGCTGTTGGCCGCGGAGCCGCGGCCCTGGACGAGAATGCCTTGTTTGCGGCAGAACTCGACGATGTCCCAGACGATCAGAAAATAGCCGGGCAGTTTGAGTTTTTCGATGAGCTTCAATTCGCGTTCAATCTGGCGATAGGCTTTTTCGTCATGCGCGCCGTAGCGGTGCGAGGCTCCGGCCAGCGTTTGCGCGCGGAGGAAAGAATCCATGGTTTCGCCGGCAGGGACGGGGTAGCGGGGGAACTCATAGCCCAGGTCGGCCAGCGTGAACTGGAGGCGACCCGACAGTTCCAGCGCATTCTCAATCGCTTCTGGCGTGGTCGAGAAGAGGCGGCGCATGGCGGCGGAGGGTTTTAAATAATGTTCTGCATTCTGTTCAAGCAGGCGGCCCGCTTCGTGGACATTGGTTTTGTGACGGGTGCAGGTGAGCACGTCCATGAGAGCCCGATTCTTCGGATGCGCGTAGCGGACGCCGTTGGTGGCGATTAAGGGGAGCTTTGAGCGTCGGGCCAGCTCCTTGACGCGTTCGTTGCGGATTTCCTCGTTGCGGATCAGGTGACGCTGCAGCTCGGCATAGACGTTGCCCGTGCCGTAGATGTCGAGCAGCGTTTCCATGGGTTGCGAGCCGTCGGCGATGGCGAGGAGTCCCTGGGAATATTGCCGGAACTCGTTTTCAGTGGCCGCGGCGGTTCCTTTTTCCGAGCGCAGTTTCATGGAAGTGATCAGGCGGCACAGGTTCTGATAGCCGGTGCGATTTTCGACCAGCAGAGTATAGCGGCCACCGGCGGCCGCGGTGATTTCAGCGCCGATGTGAGGCGTGATGCCGAGCTTTTTTGCGGCCATGTAGAAGCGGGGAGCTCCGCTGACGTTGTCAGTGTCTATAAGGGCGATGGCGGGGATGTTGAGATGGGCGCACTGGTGCACCAGGTCCTCCGGCAGGGATGCGCCTTCGAGGAAGCTGAAGGCGGAGCGGGCGTGGAGTTCTACGTACATTCAGCCCCATGCGTCAGCTTGGGGCTTCTGTGAGTGGCGTAGCCCCAAGCTGACGCATGGGGCTGGAAGGTTCCGCAGCCTCTGAACCGCCATGCGTAAGCATGCGGACATCCCACTAGTCATAAGCACCATGCAGAAACCAATCTTGCGCGGTGGTCAGATAGATGCGGTAGACGGCGCGATCTTCTAGAACAATGTCCCACTCATCGCGGGACCAGGAGGTATCGGTCCACCAGTCTCCGGAACTTCTCCAGGGGCCGGCGGAGTGAATGACGATGCCGCGGACGCGCTCGGAAATTACGCGGCGCGGGGTCTGGTCGCGCATGGTCACTTCGGCGGCGACGGGCGGACGGAAATAGCGCAGGGCCACGCGCAAAGGCCGGGATTTTGCCGCCGCTGGCTCGGCTGGCTCAAACGCGCAGGGACGCAGACGATAGGCGTCAGGGCGATGCGTGTTGAGAAGTTCGGGAGTGCCTACGCGGTCCGCGCCGGCCAGAGCGCGGAGACGCGATAACAGGGTCTGCAATTTCTCCGGCTCCGGCGCGGCGGGGTGAAATAATCCGCTTTGCGTGACGCGGGGATCGACCGGATCGAGCGTGACGCGGACCGCTAAAATCGGCGCCCGCGGCGGTTTGGACTCAAGCGATAATTGCACCTGCTTGAGGAGCGCCAGCGGATCGCGCATCGCCAAAGGGAGATCAATGACGCGGACGAAGTCAGGCGATAAAGTTACGATGATGCGGCGCGCGGCTTTCCCGTGCTGCTGAAGCTTCGCGGTCAGATCGTGCAACTGGCCGGAGACGACAAATAAGATGGGCTCCAGCAATTCGATGGGATCGTCGAACTCCTGATGAAGGGAATATTCGACCGGAGGCAGCGACAAATTGAGCAGATCGGTGGACTGCCCCAAAGCCACGCGGCGCAACTGGTATCCGGTTTCGCCCAGACGCTCCACCACTCCGATTTCGGGCAGCGCGGCCAGTTCGCCGAGCGTGCGGACACCCCAGCGGTGGAGCTTCAGCAGCAGCTCCGGAGAGATCAGCAGCGTGTCGATGGGGATGGGCGCGAGGATATCCGCTTCCTGTCCGGGCGCGACGATGGTGACGCCGGGATAGCTGCGCGCGGCGAGCATGGCCGTCGATTTATTGGCCGCGATGGCGAGGCTCGCGTGCATCTGCATCTCGACGCCGCGTCGGGAAATTTCGGACGCAATCTGATGGAGGGTGCCGAACAGCGAGCCGAGCCCAGCCACGGAAAATACCACCATATCGGGGGCGATCGTTTCGACCATCGGCGAAAATTGATCGGCTAGCTGGGCAAGATGGGGCGAGGTCCCGAAGAGGCAGGCGAGCACTTTATGCCTCCGCGAAAACGTCGAGCTTTATCGGGACGGCTTCGAAGGGTTTTTTCGAAACGGCCTCCGCTTCCAGGCGCACCATGGTTTGAAACGGAGGCAGGCCGCGCCATTCGAGCATGGATTGGGTCAGCGCGAACTGGTGGCTGGAGGAGCGGGCGATGGATTGTCGCGCGAGGATCAGCAGGATGGAAGGCGTATGCTCCACGGCGCGGCGCAGGCGGTACCAATAAGAAAGCGGGATGCGCTGCAAGGCGATGCTGGGGGCGTCGCAAAGGTCCAGGACGATGAGGCCGAATCCGCCGCTGTGCAGCACCATGTCCGCGGCTTTCGCCGCCGTTTCCATCGAGTGCGCGCACTGGACCCAGAGCAGCTTGCCCAGGTCAGCCCCGGCGCGGGCGGCGGAAGCGGGGTCGAAGGAATCGCCGCCATCGATCCACGCCGCGACTTCGCCGGCCAGCGTGGCCGTGGCCAGCATGGATTGCGCCAGCGCGGTCCGCCCGGTGGATCGGTCGCCCAGAATTTCCGTGATAGAGCCGCGGGGGAGGGTCGCAAGTCCTCGCAAGGCGTCCTGAAGATGGAGCCGGGGTGGAACTGCCTGCAATGCGTAGCCGATATTCGCCATTTGTTCGCCTATAAGAATTGTGCGCTCTTGAGCGGATTCTGTCAAGGGCATGCTAAGTTAACTGAAACGGGCCCTTAGCACAGCGGTTAGTGCAGCGGACTCATAATCCGTTGGTCGTTGGTTCAAATCCAACAGGGCCCACCAGAATTTTATGAGAGACCCCGAGATCATCGAAACCGAGCTGATGAGCATCAGCGCCATCGCGGACGATTCCGTCAAGTTCGAACGCATCGTTGCCTGGTGCGCATCGCATCCCGATGAAGTCCCCTTCGCCCTGCATCAGATGCTGAGCCGGCGCGACAAGCCCTCTGGGACTTGACCGACGTGGCGCACGCACTTTTGCGTGCCGCGTCGAGACTCGTCTCGACGCCTGCCGCCGCGCTATCATAAGAGACTATTTTGGGAGAAACCTATGAGTCGAAAAATCCAACTGGCGCTCGCTTTTCTAGCTACGCTCACGCCTCATCTGCTGGCGCAGGGCCGTCCGGTTACACCCGCCGACCAGGCGGCAGGACAGGCCTGGTGGGCGCAGATCAAGGCGCTCGCCGACGATAGCATGGAGGGTCGCCTCACCGGCTCTGAAGGCTACCTGCGCGCCGCCAAGTACGTCGTCTCGCAATTCGACTCCATGGGACTTCAGCCCGCCGGCGCGAACGGCTACTACCAGCCCGTAAAATTCGACGTCACCCGCGTCCTCGCCGACAAATCGTCCATGACCTTGCTCATCGGCGGCGGCCGGGAACCGCTAGTGCTGGGGCACGACGCCATCCTCGGTTCGCGCGGCACACAGCCGAAGTCGATCACCGCGCCTCTGGTCTTCATCGGTTACGGTCTCCATCTGCCGGAAGCGAAGTATGACGATTTCGATTCGCCCGAAATGCCGTTCTCCTCTTTAAAAGGAAAGATCGTCGTGGTGGTCAATGGCGGACCCGCTGACCTGCCCGGAGCGCTGAAGTCCTTCGCCCGCACCTCCCCGTTCGTGAAAGCGCTCGCCGACGCCGGAGCCGTGGGCGCCATCAGCATCCCCACGCCGAAGTCGATGGATTTCCCTTGGGATCGCGTAGCCGCCAATGCATCGCAGCCGGGCATGAGGCTTGCGGCTGACCCGAAGGACGCAGCGGTCGCAGCCCGCCATCCCGCGCTGGCCGATCAGCGCGCCACCATGTTCTCAGCGACCTTCAACCCGGCCGAAGCGGAAAAGCTTTTTGCCGGCACCGGCCACACCTTCGCTGAAATACTGGCTCTCGCCGATGCACAAAAGCCGTTGCCGCGCTTCGATCTGAAAAAGAGCCTCACGGCGTCCGTCACCACCGAAAATTCGACCGTCGAATCACCCAACATCGTCGCCAAACTCGAAGGCTCGGACCCCGCGCTGAAGAGCGAATACGTACTGCTCTCCGCCCACCTGGACCACCTGGGAGTCGGCAACGGTAGTAGCGTATTCTCCGGAGCCATGGACGACGCTTCAGGCGTTGCCTCCGTCCTTGAAATTGCCAAAAGCTTCAGCCAGAACCGCGAGCGCCCGAAACGCTCCATGCTGTTCGTCATTTTCACCGGCGAGGAGAAGGGCTTGCTCGGTTCGCGCTACTTCGCCGGACGCCCGACGGTGCCCGAAGCGAACATTGTCGCCGATCTCAACCTGGACATGTTCATGCCCCTGTTCCCGCTCAAGAAACTGCACGTGCAGGGACTGGTCGAATCGACCCTCGCGGTCGATGCGCGCGCCGTCGGCGCCGAGCACAATATCGAAATTGCCGTCGACCCCGAGCCCGACCGCAATTCCTTCACCCGCACCGACCAATACAGCTTCGTGCAGGCCGGCGTTCCCTCCTTGGCCATGAAGTTCGGCTGGACCGCGGATTCGCCGGAATACAAAGCCTGGCGGCAATGGCTCGCGCATCGTTATCATTCCGTGGAAGATAATCTGTCGCAGCCGGTCGACACCGCGGCCGCCGCGCAGTTCAATTCCTTCTTGAGCGATCTCGCGCGCCGCGTGGCCAACAGCCCGACCCGCCCGCATTACGTCGAATCGAGTTTCTTCCACCGCTTCGAAAAATAATGGAATTAAAGGCTTTGCTGGCCAAGGCGACTCCTCTGCGCTCCGGCGACCAATTGGCCGGGATCGCGGCGGAATCGGCCGAGGAGCGCGTCGAGGCGCAGATGGCTTTGGCGGATACTCCGCTTTCGCGATTCCTGAACGACCTTTTAATTCCCTACGAGCGCGACGAAGTCACGCGTTTGATTGTAGATACGCATGATCAGGAAGCGTTTGCGCCCATTGCGCATCTGAGCGTCGGCGAGTTTCGCGAATGGCTGCTCGCCGCGGATGGCGACGCGATTTCTTCCATTTCGCTCATGCCGGAAATGGCCGCCGCCGTCTCGAAGATCATGCGAGTGCAGGACTTAATCACCGTGGCCGCGAAGATCCGCGTGGTGACGAAGTTTCGCGACACGCTTGGCCTGCCCGGGCGCCTGTCGACCCGCTTGCAGCCGAACGATCCAACGGATGATCCCAGGGGAGTTGCGGCCAGCATCGTCGACGGTTTGACCTATGCGAGCGGCGATGCCGTGATCGGCGTGAATCCGGCTTCGGATGAGCTGCGGTCGGTCGAGAAACTGCTCTATCTGCT
>JBEKOZ010000075.1:0-11657 GCA_049521275.1 Bryobacteraceae bacterium
CTTCGAAATGCGCGATCGCGTGATTGCTTTGACTCAGCCGCGGCATCACGATGTGGGACCCGCGCACCAGCCTCGGCGCCGGGTCCCGCGCCCAGGGCCCGGTCGAATCGATCAGCGCCCGCGTCCGCGCCTCGAACCTCTCACCCGAAATCGAATCCCGCAGCACCACGCGCCACAGCCCCTGTTCGTCCCGCGCATGACTCTCCGCCCGAACGTAGTTGGCGCAAGCCGCGCCGTTGCGCACCGCCTCAAAAACATTCTCGAGCACCAGCCGCGCCGACCGGCACTGGCCGTCGTAAAACTCCATCGCGGCCGTCATGCCCGGAGCCGCCAGTCCCGGCTCCAGCTCCCGGACTTCCTCAAGCGATAACCGCCGGTGCCGCGGTACCGCGCCGCTGCCGTCGAAAAAATCGTATATCGTCAGCCCCAGGTCGTAATAGAGGGATTGCGCAAACCCCGCAATCGGCATCAGGAACGGCTGCGGCTCCACCAGGTGAGGAGCGATCTTCAGCAGCACCGCCCGCTCATGCAGCGCCTCGCGCACCAGCCGGAAATCGAGCTGCTTCAAATACCGCAGCCCACCATGGATTAAATGCGAATTCTTCCCGCTGGTTCCCGAAGAAAAATGATTCTGCTCAACCAGCCCAACCTTGAGGCGCCCCCGCAGCATCAGGTCGCGGGCAGTCCCCGCCCCATTAATCCCCCCGCCAAGAATGAGCACATCGAAGGTATCCGCCCGCAGCCGCTCAATCGCCAGGCGCCGCGTGTCCGGGTTGACCGCAGGAGTCACCCTTACATTCTATGGCTTCTTAAAAAACCAGAGCCAGAAATACTGATCTCCCGCCCCATGCCGGTACCGGGGCTCGAAATTGCTCCGCCACGCCATCTCCACCGCCTGCGCATCGGAAAACGGCACGCCCAGCCACGTATCGTCAGCTGACCCGTGCACCTCGGTGCACCCCTGCACCTGGAACTTGAACAGAGCCCCCGGCCGCAGCAGCCGGTTCACCTCGCGCACGTAGCTCTCGATCACCTCGCGGCTCGGGATGTGCTGAAACACGATCGCCGAATATGCGAAATCGAATTCCAGCTCCGGCACCACCGCCAGATCGCAGCCGTTGTTTTGATACACGTGCGCGTTCGGGAAATCGGCCAGCGCCGCCTTCGCCCGCGTCACCATCTCGCCGCTCACATCCACCGCGTGGACCTCGCCGAACAGCTTCGCCAGCGCCCGTGTCAGTCGCCCCGCCCCGCACCCGATCTCGAGCACCCGCATCGCCTTCGGCTCGCGCCCCTGGCAAACGTTGCCCATGTCGTTCAGCAGCTGCTCCTCGACCGCCTTCTCTCCCGACGCAAAGAACGCCTCGTCAGTCCATTCCGTCTGCGCCGTGGCGACATAATAACGCGCGTTCTCGCGGGCACGCTCATCCCAGTCCCGCCGCATCTTATCGAGCGTTTCTTGCATTGTTTTTGGTGGACGGCGGGGGGATCGAACCCCCGGCCTCTGCATTGCGAACGCAGCGCTCTCCCAGCTGAGCTAGCCGCCCAATTCGAGGTCTACGCCATCAATATAACATGGCCCCCTCCAGAGAGGGACCGCTCCCGATGGTCGCGGCTCCATTAGGTCGATGAATCCCCAAGGCTCGAAATGGAGCCGCGACTAGCAGGAGCGGTCGTAATCCGACTTTCCACACAGACCGTCCGTGTGGGGCAGGCTATTTAGCCGGCAGCCGCCCTTTCAGGCGGCTCTTCCCCGATCCCCGTCACGCATTTTTCACTTGCCCCGCGCCCCTAAACCTACGACACTTGAATCTGAATGGCTACCGTCAAATCCCCCGACACGGCCCCCGTGCGCGAACCAGCCGACCGCTGGTCCATCGCCGAAGCCGGTGAGCTCTACGACGTCTCCCGCTGGGGCAAAGGCTACTTCTCCGTCGGCGCCAACGGCCATATCTGGGTCCATCCCGATAAGGAGCCCGCCCGCGGCATCGATCTCAAGGAACTGGTCGACAATCTCCAGCTCCGCGGCATCTCGCTCCCTCTGCTGATCCGCTTCGGCGAGATCCTGCAACACCGCCTCGGAGAAATGCACCAGGCCTTCCAGACTTCGATCACCGAACAAGGCTACAAGGGCTCCTACTGCTGCGTATATCCCATCAAGGTCAACCAGCAGCGCCAGGTCGTCGAGGAGGTTTTCAAATACGGCCGTCCCTACCGCTTCGGACTCGAAGCCGGCTCCAAGCCCGAGCTGCTCGCCGTCCTCGCCATCGCCGACAACGAAACCCCTATCATCTGCAACGGCTTTAAAGACGACGAGTACATCGAAATGGCGATGCTGTCCAAGAAGATCGGCCGGCAAATTATACCCGTCGTCGAAAAATACACCGAGCTCGATCTGATCCTCAAACACTCCGCCACCGTCGGCGTCCGTCCCGTCATCGGCCTGCGCATCAAGCTGGCCAGCCGCGGCTCCGGCCGCTGGAAGTCATCGGGCGGCTACCGCTCCAAGTTCGGACTCACGGTCACCGAAGGCCTGCGCGCCTTGGAACAACTGAAATCCCTCGGCATGGAAGACTGCCTCCAGCTTCTGCACTTCCACCTCGGCAGCCAGATCACCAACATCCGCCAGATTAAAGCCGCCGTCATCGAAGCCGCCCGCGTTTACGTCGAGCTCAAGCGCGCCGGCGCCGGCCTCAACTATATGGACGTCGGCGGCGGCCTCGGCATCGATTACGACGGCTCCCAGACCGACTTCGAATCGAGCGTCAATTACACCCTGCAAGAGTACGCCAACGACGTCGTCCATCACATTCAGAATGTCTGCGACGAAGCCGAAGTGGCGCACCCCATCATCATTTCTGAAAGCGGACGCGCCGTCGCGGCTTATCACAGCGTGCTGGTTTTCAACGTCCTCGGCGTCACCGGCTTTGGCGATACCGACGCGCTGCCCGAAATTCCCGACGATGTCGAACAACCGCTCATCGACCTTCAGGAAACCATGAAAGGCCTGTCGAATAAGAACCTGCTCGAAAGTTTTCACGACGCGCAGCAGGCGCTCGACTCCGCATTGAACCTGTTCAGCCTGGGCTACCTCCCTTTGCAGCAGAGGAGTATGGCCGAAAGCATCTACTGGCAGATCTGCCGCAATATCCAGAAGCTGGGCAAGCAGCTCGATTATTTCCCCGAAGAGCTCGAAGGCCTCGACGGTCTTCTTTCCGACACCTATTTCTGCAATTTTTCGCTGTTCCAAAGCATGCCCGACAGTTGGGCCGTGAAGCAGCTTTTCCCCATCATGCCGATTCACCGCCTTCAGGAAGAACCGTTCCGCCACGGCATTCTGGGCGATATTTCCTGCGATTCCGACGGCAAAGTCGACCAGTTCATCGATCGCCGCGACGTCAAGAAAACGCTCCCGCTTCATGTCTTCACGGGCGAACCCTACTATCTGGGCGCATTCCTGGTCGGCGCCTACCAGGAAATCCTGGGTGACCTGCACAACCTCTTCGGCGACACCAACGCCGTCCATGTGCGTCTGGATGGCAACGGTTCGGTAGTCCTCGAAGCGGTGATTCGGGGCGATACCGTCCGCGAAGTGCTCGATTACGTACAGTTCAAAACCCCCGCGCTGCTCGAACAATTCCGCACCGACGTCGAAACCGCTGTCCGCGAAGGCCGGATAGGCTATGAAGAATCCGGCTCACTCCTCCGATTCTATGAAGAGGGCCTCAACGGCTACACGTACCTCGAGCAATAAATCATGAACGAACTACAAAAGTTGAAACGCGAACTGGAAAAGAACTTTCGGGAGCTGGTCGGGACTTTCGAAACCACCACCGGGCTGACTGTGGTGGAAGTGACCTTCACCAAGAACAGAACCTCCGGCAGCTACATCGCCCCCGCGGTAGCCATGAGGATCGAGCTCTAAAATCAGAAGCATGTCGAGTGTGGGGCGGGCTATTTAGCCGGCAGCCGCCTTTTTAGGCGGCTCCTCCGTGTGCTCATAATCGTAGGGTGCGAAGATCCCTCGTCGTTCTCGTTGCCTGCGCAGCCGCGCTGCCGGCTCAGTCCGCGTTCACCCTCCCCGACGATGTCATCCCCAAAAGACACATCATCGAACTGACCATCGACCCCACTCGCGACACCTTCACCGGCTGGGCCCAAATCAGAGTCGATCTCACCAAGCCCACAAAGACCATCCTGGTCAATGCCAAAGATCTGACGCCCACCGAATCCTCCGTTACGGTAAACAACCTCACTCACGCTACAACGGCTACCGCGACAGGAGGAGAGTTCATCGCGCTCGCCCTCGCTTCGCAAGTCGGCCCCGGCCCCGCGACCATCTCCATCCGCTATCAAGGCAAGCTCGACGAAACCGCCGTAGCCGGCCCCTATCGTAATAAAGTCGCCAGCGATTGGTATGCCTTCACCACCTTCACGCCCATTGACGCGCGCCGCGCCTTCCCCTGCTTCGACGAGCCTCGCTTCAAGACCCCGTGGGAAATCTCGATCCGCATCAAGCGCAGCGACAAAGCCTTCTCGAATGCGCGCCAACTAAGCGAGACCGACGAGCCGAACGGCATGAAGCTCGTCAAATTCGCGCCCACCGAGCCTCTGCCAGCCGAAGTCGTCGCCTTCTGCGTCGGACCTTTTGACGTTTATGACGGCGCTCCAGCCGGCCACGGCACACCCATCCGCATCATCTCCGCCAAAGGTCAGCGCGATCAGTCGAAAACCGCCGCCCAGGCCACGGTCGACGTGCTGCCGCGCCTCGAAGCCTACACTGGAATCCCCTATCCGTTCGGCAAACTCGACCACGTCGCCGTACCCGAGTTCAAATTCGGCGCGGTGGAGAACCCCGGCCTCATCACCTACAAAGCCAGTGCGCTGCTCCTCTCGCCGACCGACAACGAAGCCGAGAAAGCCCGCCGCATCCGTTCGCTCCAGTCCCACGAAGTCGGCCATCAATGGTTCGGCGACATGGTCACGCAGGCTACCTGGGACGATGTCTGGCTCAGCGAAGGTTTCGCCACCTGGGTTTCTGCGAAAGTAATGGACGAAGAGCAACCCCCGGCGCGTAAACTGCTCGCGTCGGTCGTAGCGCGGGAGCGCATGATGGCCACCGATGCCGGCCCCAAGACGCGTCCCGTGCGCCTCGAAATGCACAGCCGCAAAGACACCGACGGCGTGTATAGCCAGTTCGTCTATCAGAAAGGCGCGGCCATCTTAGTCATGCTCGACGGCTGGCTCGGCGAGGATCGGGTGCGCGACGGCGTTCGAGCATATTTGCAGGCTCACAAATTCGGCAACGCAACCACGGCCGATCTCGAATCGTCTCTCGAAGGCAGTAAGCCCGTGCTGGACAGCTTTCTAAACCAGACCGGCATCCCCTCGATTCGCGCCGATTGTAACAACGCTCATCTCTCCCTGGAGCAAACCAACCCGGCGCACAATTGGAGCGTTCCGGTTTGCTGGCGTGGAGAAGGCGTCGCGTCGAGCTGCACCGTCCTCGCTGCGCACGCCGAAATTCAACTCAAGTCCTGCCCCGCCTGGCTCTATTTGAACGCCGGAGGCACCGGCTACTATCGCACCGAGTGGTCCGCCGAACAGCTCACCGCCCTCGACCTCAAGAAGCTCACCGCCGCCGAGCGTCTGACGCTGGTCTACGATCTGCGCGCGAAAAACATCGCATCGCCTTTGCTAAAAACGCTAGCGTCGGATCCCGAACCCGAAATCGCCCAAGCCGCTACTCAACACTGAACCGCGCGATCGCGCCCTTTGGCCCCACGGCCCAGCCCGCGTAGCTCAGGATGAAACCCAACGCGTTGTAGTTGCCTTTGTCGAACGGCTTCCACGTTTTCCCTTTGTCTACAGATACATCCGACCCGGAGGTGCCGGTCGCAATCCACATTTTCCGGTCAGGCAGATACGCAATCGCGGAGCGGAAACCGCTGGGGCCCATCTCCGGCGCCGTCCATTTCTTGCCGCCGTCGGTGGTGATGGCGATATTGTGCGCCGCGTCTTCGGGCTTCGAATAGTCGCCTCCAACCGCTATGCCGAACAAAGGATTGAGGAACGCGAGCGAAAAAATCCCCGAATTGAGGGAATCGTGACGGATCGGGGTGTTCGCGACCGACCATTTCTTCCCTCCGTCGCTTGAATGAAACACTCGGGCGCCGCCGGTGCCGAACCAGACTTCATGCAATCCCAAAACCACCAGACAACTGTTGCTGGCCGCGAAAGCCCCTTCATTTGGTACAGCTTGCGGGCCCTTTTCGGGTTTCCATGAGTCGCCGCCGTCGTCCGTGGTCATGATGAGGAAGTGACCATTGACCGGATCGCCGAGGAGGATTCCGTGCGTGGCATCCCAAAACGCCAAAGCGTCAAAAAACCCTTTGGGATCGGCATTGGCGTACACCAAGTCCCACTTGGCGCCGCCGTCCTTTGTTTTGTAAACTCTTGATTTTTCACCACTTCCGATGCTGAGCAGGACCGCGGTCTGGTCGTCGAAGGCATGAACCGCGCGAAAGTCGCTATCGGCCGCGCCAGGCACTGTCGCCGCCTTCCAGGTGGTTCCTCCGTCTACGGTCAGGAGGTAAGTGCCTTTGGTTCCACTGGCCCATGCCACCTTGGCGCTCACCACGCTCAATCCGCGCAGGGAAGCGGTCGTATTACTTGTTTGCGCCGTCCATAGCTGCGCCTTGACGGGGCATAAAGTACACAAAATGACGCTGTACAGAACCTTATTCATCCTTATTCAACGGTACAATGTCCGCATGCTGGCTGGGAAAACGGCTCTGGTGACCGGAGCCAATGGAGGCATCGGGTCGGAAATCTCTCGCGCGCTGGCTCGGGAAGGCGCGCACGTCATCGTCAATTATTTTGAAGACCAGCCGGGCGCCGAAGCGTTGGCCGCGGCGATCGGCGGGACGGCGGCCTACGCCGATATCGGCGACGCAAGCGACGTCGAAAAGATGATCGCGGGATATTCGCGCATCGACATTCTGGTGAATAATACCGGCATCCAAACCTTCAGCCCTCTGCTCGATCTGGCAGAAGCGGATTGGGATCGCGTGATTCGCACCAATCTGAAAGGGTGTTTCCTGTGCACGCAGCGCGTGGGGCGCATCATGAAGCGGAACGGCGGCGGACGGATTATCAATCTCGGCTCGGGTTCCAACAAGACCGCGTTTCCGAAGCTATCGAGCTACACGGCGTCGAAAGGCGCGATCGAGATGTTTACCAAAGTCTCCGCGGCGGAACTGGGAGCCTACGGGATCACGGTCAATTGCGTGGCGCCGGGCGCGATCGAGACGGAAAGGACGAAACTGGAAACGGCGGATTTCGCGGGGACGTGGGCGAGGCTGACTCCGTTGGGGCGGGTGGGCACGCCGGAGGATGTCGCGCGCGCGATTGTTTTTTTTGCGAGCGATGCGGCGGAGTTCATCAGCGGGCAAACTCTGTGGGTGGACGGAGGGCTGTTCAGCAAGCCGGCTTGGCCATATTAGCCCGTCCGCATGCTGACGCATGGCGGTTCAGTGTCACTTCGACTTCGTCGACTTCGGGGACAGTCCGCTATGGTACGAAGTGAGAAATCCGCAAACCGCCCTCAAAGTATGAAGAAACAAGGCTCTTGGGCGCGCTTTTAGGAATTGAAACCTCGGACCATAGCGGACTGTCCCCGAAGTTGACGGAAGAACGCCACAAAGCGCGGGTACAGGCAGGAGCCATGTGCGCTGGCGGCACAGGTTGATGCTTTTGGGCACGCTGACCGCTCCCTCTGGTCGGGGCTCTTTATGATTTCATGCCGGACGGCAAATGGCCCGTCGGATGCGGTAGAATTATTGTTTCGCTTCTGCGTCGGGTCTCGTTATCCGTGAAACGCCGGATGGAGTGGGAACGTCTGGAGTGAGGCGCAGAGTGGAAAGGAACTGTTCTTAGAATGACGTTTTTCAGGCCTGGACGCCTGCGCGGTCTCGCGGTCTGTCTGGTCAGCGGAGTCGGGCTATTGGCCCAACAACCTCCCGCACAGCCTCCGGCGCAGCCTCCGACCCAGACGCCAGCCCAGCCGCCACAGCAGAAAAAGGCGAATCCATTCGAAACGGTTCCCCAAGCGACAGAGCCGCAGCCGGCCAAACCGGAGACTCCCAAGCCAGCGGAAGCACCGAAGGTGACGGCGGACCACCCGGTTGACGACACCATCGAATTGATCGAGTTTCGCGGCGCCCGGCGCGTTCCCCAGGATACGCTGCGGGCGCTGATCATCTCCAAAAGAGGCGACAAGTACGACGAAGAATCGCTGCACCGCGACTTCATGGCGTTGTGGAACACCGGCCGCTTCGACGACATCCGGATGGAGCGCGAAGTAGGCCAGACGGGTTGGATCGTGCGCTTTACGGTGGTGGAGCGGCGCATTGTGCGGTCGATTAAATATGACGGGTTGAAGTCGATCACGCAGTCTGAGATTCTCGACCGATTCAAGGAGCGCAAGGTCGGCCTCAGCGTGGAATCGCAGTACGATCCGAACAAAATTCAGCGCGCGCGCAACGTGTTGCAGGATTACCTGGCGGAGCGCGGACGCCAGTTCGCCACGGTGGATCCGGAAATTCGCCAGGTGCCTCCGTCCTCGCTAGAGCTGACGTTCAAGGTGAACGAAGGTCCGAAAGTGAAGGTCCACGAGATCACCTTCGATGGCAACGCGGTTTACAGCGACCTGGTGATCAAGAGGTCGATGAAGAACCTTCATGGGATCGGGATCCCGTACTCGATCTGGGCCGAGGATCTGTTCTCGAAGACCTACGATTCGACGAAGCTCGAAGAAGATCAGCAGCGCATCGAAGAGTTTTACAAGGACCACGGCTACTTCAGCGCCCATACGACGGGCGCCAAGGTAACGGTGATCGATACGGGCGCCGGGCATTTCCGGATTCCTCTGATTTTTCCCGGCAGCCGCGGCAAGGGCGCCAACATTCACATCAGTATTGAAGAAGGCCGGCTGTATCATTTGAACAACATCAATTTCGTCGGCGTGAAGCTGTTCCGAACGCCGGAAACGCTGATGCGGCCGGAGTTTGGAATGACTTCGGGCGATGTGTTCTCGACTTCCAAGCTGCGAAAAGGCTTCGAGGAACTGCGCAAACTATACGGGAACTTCGGCTACATCGATTTCGTGGCGGAGCCGAATATTGAGCCGGTCCCAGGCACGGACAAAGTGGATTTGACGTTGAATTTCGACGAAGGCAAGCAGTTCTTCGTGCGCCGCATCGATTTTTCCGGCAACACGACGACGCGCGACAAGATCATCCGGCGCGAGCTTCTGGTGGACGAAGGCGACATCTACAACACGAGACTGTGGGAAGTGAGCCTGCTGCGCTTAAATCAACTGGGCTACTTTGATGTGTTGAAGATCGAAGACGCGGTGGACATCAAGCGCGACACGAAAACGGACACCGTAGATCTTACGCTCAAGGTGCATGAGCGCGGCAAGAACTCCATTCAGTTGAACGGCGGAGTATCGGGCATTGCGGGCAGCTTCATCGGCTTCTCCTACTCGACCAACAACCTGTTGGGTCTGGGCGAAACGCTCAGCTTGAACTCGCAGATCGGGACGCGGCAGGATAACGTCACGCTGGGATTCACGGAGCCGTACTTCCTGGATAAGCCGATCCAGGTGGGCATGACCATCTTCTATACGCGATTCGATTACAACCAGGCTCGCGAGGCGTCGATTCTGGCGGGGCAAAACCTGACGCAACTCTATAGCGAGTTAGGCAGCCAGAACCTGCTGAACTACGTAACGAACTCCAGGGGCTTCACGGCGTTTATCAGCAAGCCGCTGCGCCGGAGCTTTGCCAGGGTGGGCATCAGCTACGCCTTCTCCATTCAGAACGTGACGACTCTGACCAATGCGGCGACGGCGTACTACACGTACATCGACTTTCTGCGCATCAACGGGCCCAATCCTCTAAGCGGCATTGTGCAATCGGCCATCATTCCGAGCTTCACTTACAATTCCGTGAACCACCCGATCACTCCGACGGGCGGAAAGAGTCTATCGGTCTCCGTTCAATACGCCGGCAGCTTTCTGGGCGGCAACGTAAATCAGATTCTGCCGACGGTGGATGCAAAATACTTCCACCGGTCGCCGCTGAACCATAAACACATTATCGGCGCGCACCTGCTGGGCAAGTTCGTAACCGGATATGACGGCAAAGTGGCGCCTCCGCTGAATCGTTTCTACATGGGCGGCGAGAACGACATTCGTGGATTCGACATCTGGAGCATCAGCCCGGTGGCGTATATTCCTACCTCGGCTTCGGTGAACATCCTCAACAACGACGGGACTCCCCGGCAGCAGCGCGAGATCATCAACGGCGCGACGACCTACGTGAACGTGACGCAAGTGATTCCGAGCTATCAACTGGTGACGCCAGGCGGCGATCTGGAGGCGGTTTCGAACTTTGAATATCGCATTCCGATCTATGGACCGGTGATTCTCGCGGCGTTTCTCGACACCGGTATCGACCGCCTGGTGCTGAGCGGGCAGTTGAAATTGAATTCGGACCGGGTGTCGCAGCTGGACACGCTTTTCCCGGAAGCAGCGTTCCCTGATCGAGCCATCGTTGCGGCGGGCACGCAGAAGGTGCGCATGTCCACGGGGCTGGAGATCCAGGTGATGCTGCCGGTGGTGAATGCACCGTTCCGGATTTACTGGGCGTACAATCCGCTGCGCGTGGAAGAGTATGTGCAGCAGCCAATCGTGGCGGACCGCAGCTACTTCCCCAACGCCGCCTCATTTTTTAACTCGATCGCGCAAGTCGGTCAACAGTATGGCTTGTTCGAACGGCCGTCCACTTTCCGGTTCACCATCGGACGGACGTTCTAGGACGGCGTGTTAACATAACGAAAGAAAAAACAGGAGTCTATTGTGAAACATCGAATTATCGCGCTGCCCTTGTTGGCCCTTTTTGCGGCTAGCTTTGCCGGGGCGCAGACGCCGACCAAGGTCGGCGTGATCCAGATTCAAACCGCGCTGGTGAGCACCAAGGACGGACAGAAGGCCGTGGCCGAACTGGAAGGCCGCATGGCGCCGAGACAGAAGGAAATGGAGCGCAAACGCTCAGAGATCCAGGAGCTTCAGGACAAGCTGAGCAAGGGCGGGAACGCGATGGCGCAGGGAGCCAAGGACGACCTGGCGCGCAGCATCGACCAAAAGACCAAGAGCTACAACCGCGACATGGAAGACGCGCGCGCGGAGCTGGAGCAGGAACAACGCAAGCTGCTCGAAGAGCTGAGCGGCAAGATGCAGGTGGTGATCGACAAGTTCGCGCTGGCCAACGGGTATGCGATTTTGCTGGACGTCAGCAATCAGGCTACAAATGTTCTTTACGTGGCGACCGGCGTGGATATCACCAAGGACGTGATCGAAATGTACGATAAGACCACTGCGAGCGCTCCGACTTCGGCCAAGCCGGCGGCTCCGGCGACCAAGCCAGCAACCCCGGCGGCTCCGGCTGCGACGCCGGCTAAGAAACAGCCGTAAAGGAGCGCTTTAGTTGGTCCGCATGCTGACCACGCTGCGGAAAAAGGCGAATCAGGAAACAGCTTCCAATCGGTACCACCGCAACCATCTTCGTTCCGAGCCGTGACCAAAGGGAGCG
>JBEKOZ010000076.1:0-11600 GCA_049521275.1 Bryobacteraceae bacterium
CTGACCGGAGGGAAGGACGATGCGAATGGCGTGCGAAGCGCCCTCGCGGTCGTAATACTCGCTGAGCCGTTTGCGGAGCCGGTGCGCTTCGACGCGAACGATGGAGTCGCGCTTCTGATCGAAATCAGGGGGGCGCCCCAAGGCTTCCACCGCGATACTGTACTCTTTGACCTGATCGGATTGACCTTCGAAATATTTGGTGCAGACGTAATGCAGCATCTGCGCCAAACCGGGCGCACGGCTGAAAATACCCGAGGCAAACACTGCTTCGAGTTCAGCCCTTTCCTCGCTCAACCCCAGGGTGGAAGGCATAGTTCAAGAATGTGCGAAAAAACCTCTTGGTTTCTCTAAGACCGGATCGAGTATAGCGGATTAGGCCCAATCCTTACAAGAAAACAATGAGTTAGCGTTAACCCTGGGAGAGGAGAATCAGCGCTGCGCGACAGCACCCAACTTCCACCCAGTTAGGGGGTCGATTGACGATGGCGAAGCAGGGTGTAGGGCTTACAAACATAAGAAAAATCTGGAGTTGAGTTCTGGCCGGGTGATTGCACTATTTGGGTGCGTGATGAGAAACGATGACGCTCCGCCACTCGTGATCGGGAAAAGAGTCAAGGCGTGTGACCAGCCTGCGCTCGCTGCCGAGCCGACTCCCTGCCAACCATGGCAGCCCCGCGGGGGCACGCATCGGAACTCAAAGAGAGAGGGGTCCGGAACGCCCGAAGAACTATGCGAGGAGGCCGGGCCCTTCCGAAGAGCATTGCGCGATCAGACTGCGTCACTGTTGACCAAATAAGGTCATATGGCGCAGGGTAAATGCGAAAACAGGGCGATTTGGCAGCGGCCAGTAACCTGCTAGGGATCGACTGACAGGAGGGGTGTATGAAACCGTGGAAACGATGCCTCAGGGGCGTCGGGATCGCCTTGGCGATCGTGATCAGTTTGACCGGCCAGACCAGGAAGCATCAGTACACGCCTCAGGAGAAGGCGTATTATGCCGACGACACGATTCTGGACTTTGTCAACCCGGGCTTGACGATTACCGCGAATTCAGCGTCGATTTCATCCAAAGGCGTCATTAGTGTCACGTATACGCTTACGGATCCGACGGGTTTGGGGCTCGATGCGACGGGAGCGACGACGCCGGGACCCGTCAGTGTGAGTTTTGTGGCGGCGGTGCTGCCGCATGGTTCGCTGGACTACACCACTTATACGACCCGCGCCGCGAGCGGGACGGTGCTGGCGTCCACGTTGCAGCCGGGCGCCGATACCGGCGGGACGACGACGAGCCTGGGTTCGGGGCAGTATACCTACACGTTTGCCACGGTGGCGCCGAGCGGCTTCGATCCGACGGCGACGCATACCATCGGGATTTATGGATCGCGAAACCTGACGGCGTTCGGGACTTCGTTCAGCAACCTGGGCATCAACTATGCGAGCACCACCTATAACTTTGTGCCTAACGGCACGACGGTGGCTTACGTCGACGACCAGATCGAGACGGTGAGCTGCAACAACTGTCACGACCAGCTATCGGCGCACGGCGGATCCCGGCGCGGGATGGATATGTGCGTGTTGTGCCACAATCCCGGGAACCTCGATCCGAACACGGGAGCGACGTTCGACGCGAAGGTGTTCTTCCACCGGATCCACATGGGGGCGAGCCTGCCGAGCGTGATCGCCGGGACTCCGTTCGAGGTAACCAACTCGCATGGAACCTTTAATTATTCGACAGTGGTGTTTCCGGCCACGCCGGCCGATCCGCGGGATTGTGAAGTGTGCCACCAGCAGACGACGAAGGCGACCAACCAGACCGCTTTTCTGACCAATCCGTCGCGCGCGGCGTGCGGGTCCTGCCATGACAATGTGAATTTCGCCACGGGCGCGAATCACCCGGGCGGTCCGCAGTTCGACGACACCGAGTGCGCCACCTGCCATCAGCCGCAAGGGACGGACTTCGACGCCTCGATTCTGGGCGCGCATGTGGTGCCGACCTCGTCCAGCCTGTTATCGGGCCTGGTGGTGGCCATCACAAACGTCGCGAACGGCACGGCGGGCAGCGCGCCGGTGGTTTCCTTCACGGTCCAAAACAGCGCCGGCGCGGGGGTTCCGTTGTCGATGTTGAGCTCGATTTCGTTCACCATGGCGGGACCGACCACCGATTTCGGATACACGGTGTTCGGCACCGCGACTACGCCTGGGTACGTGACCGAGAGTGCAGCCAAGGCGACTTGCGATAACAACGGGACCTGCCAGTATACGTTCACGAACATTGTCCCGGCGAACGCGACCGGGACCTATGCGATTGGAATCGAAGCGCGCGAAACCCAGGTCCTGAACACGGATACCGCGGGGACGCAGAGCATCACCTATGGAGCGCCGAACGTGGTGTCGTATTTCTCGGTCGACGGATCGCCGGTCACGCCGCGGCGCACGGTGGTGGCGCTGGCCAATTGCAACAAGTGCCACCAGACGCTACAAGTTCACGGGGCGTTGCGCAACAACACGGAGTACTGCGTGTTGTGCCACAATCCATCGAATACGGATGCGAGCACCCGCGCCATGGCTACGGTTGCCTCGGATAAGGCAGCACCGCCGCAAGGTATCAACTTCAACCTGCTGGTCCACCGGATCCACGACGGGATCAACATGCAGGCGTTCGGCCGCACGTACATCGTGGTTGGGTATGGGGGCAGCCATAACGACTTTTCGGGCACTCTGTTCCCGGCACTGAGTCCGGCGGGCGCGGCGACCGACCTCGAAAACTGCTCTTTGTGCCACGTTAATACTTCGGAACAAGCCGATTTGACGCTCACGGGACTGCACCAAGTGACCGATCCACAGGGGCCGATTAATCCGATTCAGCCGATCGCGTCGGCGTGCTCGGGTTGCCACGTGGATTTGCCCAGCGCGGCGCACTTCCTGGCGAATACAGTGACGCTCGGCGGTCAGCAGGTGGAATCCTGCGCGGTTTGCCATAGCTCCGGCGCAGCTTATGCCGTCGACGCGGTGCATGCTCAGTATTAATCGCGCCGTTCTGGTGCTCGCGCTGCTGGGGGTGGCGGCGCGAGCACAGGTGTCTCCGCCGGCTGCGGCGCCTGCCCCGCAAGCCGCGCCTGCTTCGCCGTACGTGGGATCTGAAGTTTGCGGGACTTGTCATGAAGACATCGCCAAGGCATTTGGCAAGACTGCGCACCATGTAGTCGACGGCACGGATAAGAAGAGGGGATTCGACGGGAGGGCGTGCGAATCGTGCCACGGTCCGGGAGCGAAACACGCGGGGTCGGCCGATGCCGCGGATATTCGCAACCCGGGGAAGCTGGGAGCGGCGGCGATCGATCGAATCTGCCTGACCTGCCACGTGAATCAGCCGACGCAGATCGGCCGGTTGCAGAGCAGCCACGCCAAGGATCAGGTGGCGTGCACCACCTGCCATACGATTCACGCGACGGGTTCAGAAGTACTGGTGGTGCGCAAAACGGAAGCGATCAACAAGCAGTGCGAAGGCTGCCACCTGACGGTGGCGGCGCAATTCCAGCAGCCGTTTCATCACAAATTGCCGGAGGGCGCGATGAACTGCGTCGATTGCCACAATCCTCACGGAAGCATGAGGCAGGCGATGACGCAGTCGTTCGGGGCGAATGAGCCGGGATGCTTGCACTGCCACGGAGATAAACGGGGGCCGTTCACCTTCGAGCATGGTCCGGTGCGATTCGGGGGCTGCTCGACGTGCCACGTGGCGCACGGATCGGCGAATCCGCGGATGCTCGACCGGCCGCAGGTGCAGCAGTTATGCCTGGAGTGCCATTCGAATCTGCCGGCGGTGAATTCGACGCGAACCATTGGCGTGGTGCCGCCGGCGTTTCACGATGTGCAGTCGCCGCAGTTTCAGAATTGCACGGTCTGCCACCAGAAAATTCACGGCAGTTACGTGGACAGGAATCTACTCAAATGAGGAGCTTCCTGCTGGTAACTTTCCTGGCCGGCGCACTGAATGCGCAGACGCCGCCTGCGCAGAGTCCGCCGGCTCCGGCGGCGCCCGCTCCGGCAACAGCGCAGGCGACTCCGGCTCCTGCAACGCCAACTCCGGCGGCCGCTTCGACACAGACGGCGGCTCCGGCACCGGCTGCCTCACCGGTGCCGTCGGCGGAGCAGGATATCAGCGGATGGATCGATTTCGGGTACCGCTGGCGCAGCGATGTGAATGGAAGTCTCGAGACCTATCGCAGCGTGGTCAACCTGGGGTCGGGGCCGAAGTTGTTCGGCGCGGACCTCACGGTGCTCGATCCGAAGAAGCGCCTGTTCGACAGCCTGCATATCCGGGCTTCGGGCTGGGGCGGCGATCCTTACGGAACCTTTCATCTGGACGCGGAGAAATCGAAACTGTATCGCTTTGACGCGGATTACCGCGATCTGGCGTATTTCAACAACCTTCCATCCTATGCCGATCCGTTGTTGACGCGCGGGATCATTCTCGATGAGCAGTCGTTCGATACGCGGCGGCACTTGGGCTCGTACTCACTCGAACTGCTGCCGGGCAACTGGTTCGTGCCCTATGTGGCCTTCGACCGCGACGCCAATGGAGGAACCGGGGTGATGGCGTTTACCCAGAATTCGAACGAGTACGCGGTGCCGACCACGATGAACGACCTGACGAATCTGTATCGCGGAGGAGTGCGCTTCGAGCTGCGGCGGTTCCATGCCACCATCGAAGAAGGCGGCACGACGTTTTCGAGCGGTCAGAGCCTGTATCAGAACCCCGGGGCGACGAACCCGGGGAATTCCACTGCTCCGGTTTTCGGCCAGACGCTGGACCTGACCAGCGCCGCGGCATCCTACGGCATCACCGGGTCGAGCACATACACTAAGGCGCTGTTCAGCTCCAATGTATTTTCGTGGATGGACCTTTATGGGCAATTTCTGTTCAGCGAGCCCAGTTCGAGCGTGCACTACCAGGAAGCTGCGGCCGGGAATTTCTATCTGCCGTCGGAAATCGTGTTTTATCAGAGCGAGGAGTATCTGGTTTCATCGGCGGCGAAGGTTCCGCACACAACCGCGAGTTTCGGCGGCGAGATCCGGCCGCTGAAGCGCCTGCGGCTGACCGAATCGTGGCTTACCGACCGGATGCACGAGTCGGGGAATTCTTCGTCGGCCGAAACCATCGTACCGGTGAGCGGCGCACAGCAGATCGCGGCGCTGCTGGCGACGTCGCTCGCGAGCGACTATAACCAGACGGAAACGAACCTATTCTTCGAGGTAACCGACCAGCTGACGCTGCGCGGCGGCTACCGCTATGTGTGGGGCGAGGCGGCCGACGCGGTGCTTCCCCAGGGTGGAGAACTGACAGGAGTCGAACAAGCGAAACTGCGCCAGAATATCGGGTTGGGCGGGATCGTGTACAGACCTGTCCACAAATTACTGTTGACCGCGGAAGCCGAAGTGGCGGCCAGCGGAGGAGTCTATTTCAACACCAGCCTGTACGACTACCAGAAACTGCGCATGCAGGCGAGATACCAGGCGACGACTACGCTGACGGTGGCGCTCGATTTCCACTACCTGAATAATGAAAACCCGACGCCGGGGATCAACTACTCCTACCGCGCGCAACAGGAGGCGGCTTCGATTTTCTGGTCGCCCAGGAACGGGAAGTTCATTACCTTCCAGGGAACTTATAGCTGGTCGTCGCTGCGATCCGACATTTTGTATCTGGTGCCTGATACGCTGGCGCAGGCGACATCGATTTACACCGAGAACGCGCATACGGCGACGATGCTGCTGAACCTGAATCTGGGGCATTGGGGAATCGTGGCGCCGAAACTGACGGCGGGCGGGTCTCTGTTTATCTCGAATGGCACGCGGCCCACCAGCTACTATCAGCCGATGGCGAAGCTGTGGGTGCCCATGTCGAAACACACCGAGGCGTTCGCCGAGTGGTGGTTCTACGGATACGGCGAGGCGTTTTATCCCTATGAAGGATTCGGCACGCATCTGGCATCGGTCGGATTGAGGTACAAGCGATGAAGCAGTCCATCGTGATTATTCTCCTGGGCTCGGGCATTGCGGCCGGCGCGGATTTCACGGCCGATTCCGCGAGGGGGCGGAAGCTGTTCGAGTCGCTGTCCTGTGTCGAGTGCCACAGTGTGAACGGCAAGGGCGGCACGATCGGGCCCGATCTGGGCCGCGTGGCGGATCGCGGATTCACGCCGGCTTCGCTGGCCGCGACGATGTGGAATCACGCGCCGGCGATGTGGGCGGCGATGAAGCAACAGGGCATCGGCGCGGGTTACATGAATGAGCAGGCGGCAGCCGATCTGTTCGCCTATTTCTATTCCACGCGTTTCTTCGAAATGCCGGGAGACGCGGCCCGCGGGAAACGCGCGTTCACGTCGCGCGGCTGTTCCAATTGCCATGGCCTGAAAGAGGGCCTGCTGCCGAGGGTGAAACCGGTGAGCCAATGGGAATCGCTGGGGGATCCGGTGGCGCTCACCGAGGCCATGTGGAACCACGCTCCCACCATGCTGGCCGAAACACAGCTGAAGCATCAGGCGTGGCCGGCGCTGACGGCGCAGGAGCTGACGGATATCCTGATTTATCTGCGGAGCCAGCCGTTTCCTCCCTCCCGGCCGGCAACGTTTCAGATCGGCGCGGCGTCCGATGGCGAGGCGGTGTTTCGCGCGCGAGGCTGCGCGGGCTGCCATCCGTCGGTCACCGACCTGGCGGCCAGCACCGACGGCAGAACGCTGACGGACGTTGCGGCGGATATGTGGAATCATGAACCGATAATGGCGAAGGCCGGGGCGACACCAGGAAAATTCGCGCCGGGTGAGATGAGGGATCTGTTGGGGTACCTTTGGGCGCAACAGTTTTTCGAAGACAAGGGAGTCGCCTCGAACGGACGGCGGACATTCCATGCGAAACGCTGCGCATCCTGTCACGCAGACGCGGCGGGCAAAGCGCCGAAGCTGGCGGGAAGCTTCGACGGAACGACCATGGTGTCGGCGCTGTGGCGGCACGGTCCGGCGATGCTCGAACAGATGAAAAAGGACGGCGTCCCGTGGCCGCGATTTGAGGGTTCGCAAATGGCGGATCTGATCGCCTATCTGAACAGCAAAAAATGACGACCGATTCACAAAAACGTCCGATTCTCATATTATTGGCGAGCCACTGGATCAGCATGCTGGGAACGGCGCTGGTCACCCTGGCGGGGTTCTCCTGGCTGTTCCTGCTGCCTACCAACCTGCGCGGCACGGTGGGCAATCCATACATCGGACTGCTGCTGTTTATCGTGATTCCGGCGATATTTTTCGTGGGGCTGGCGCTGATTCCGGTGGGCCTCTTCCTGGCGAAGCGCAGGATCGGTGCCACCATCGAGACGCTTCCGGATCGAAAAACGGCGTTCCGCCGGACGGCAATTTTCTTCGCCGTCATGACGGTGGCGAACGTGATTATCGGGAGCCAATTCAGCTACCGCGCGGTGCAGCACATGGACACGCCGCAGTTTTGCGGACAAAGCTGTCACGTGATGCAACCCGAATTCACCGCGCATCAGTTTCCTCCGCACGAGGCAGTGGGGTGCGCGGAGTGCCACATCGCGCCAGGCGCCGAAGGCTGGTTCCACGCCAAAATGGCGGGGACGAATCAGCTGGTCGCGGTGGTTTTCAATACTTTTCCGCGCCCGATCGAGTCGGCGATGGAGAATAATAAGCTGGTGTCGTCGGCGGACACCTGCGAGCAGTGCCACGAGCGGGAACGCGTGATCGGGCCGCGGATGAAAATCGTCAAGACGTACAAGGACGACCAGACGAACACGCGCTCGGAAACAGTGCTGATGATGCTGGTGGGTGGGGGCGCGAGCGGCGGAATTCACGGCGTCCATATGGGTCCGGGGGTGCGTATCCGGTATGCTGCTTCGGATAAGACGCGGCAGACGATTCCCTGGGTGGAATACGAAGACGGCAAGGGCAAGCGGACGTATCTGGCCAGCGACACCAAGGCGGATGCTGTTGCCGCGCTGCCTACGTTCGAGATGCAGTGCGTGGATTGTCACAATCGCGCGGCGCATTCCTTCGAGCAGGCGGACCGCGCGGTTGATTCCGCGCTGGCGTCGGGAGAAATCGCCGGACTGCCGTTCGTCAAGAAGACCTCGGTTGCGCTGCTCAAGGCCGATTATAAGACCGGCGAGGAAGCGCAGCAAAAAATCGCGGCCGGCCTGACGCAGTTCTATAGCGAAAAGTATCCGGACATTGCCCGTCAGAAGAGTGCGGACATTCAGGCGGCGGGGCGCGCGGTCGCCGGGATCTATGCGCGGAACGTGTTTCCCGATCTGAAGGTGACCTGGGGCACCTATCCGAACAATCTCGGGCATACCGATTATCCGGGCTGCTTCCGCTGTCATGACGAGAATCATGCGACATCGGACAAGAAGACGATCACACAGGATTGCACCACCTGCCACAATCTTCTGGCTGTGGACGAGGCGGCGCCTGACGTTTTGAAAACCCTGGGGCTAGCGGACACGAGCGCGAAGACTCCAGCGCAGTAGGCTGAACTAAAAAGGAGATTTACAGATGAGAATGATTTTCACCACGGCAGCGCTGGCTGCTCTCTGTTGCACGGCCGTTTTCGGGGCGGATGCCGCGGCGGGCAAGGCTGTTTATGACAAATCCTGCAAGAACTGTCACGGCGCGGACGGCACACCTAGCGCCGGGATGGCCAAGGCGATGGGCATCAAGGATTTCAAGACGACCGCCTATAGCGATGCGGATATAACCACCGCCGTCACCGCGGGAAAGGGGAAGATGAAACCGGTCGCCGGTGTGACCGGCGCCTCGCTCGACAACGTGATCGCGTACGTGAAGAGCCTGAAGCAGTAGTCTCAAGCCGGCGCGCGAATTTCGAGTTCAGCCCTGACGCCCCCTCCGGCGGTGTGCCGGAGACTGAACCCTAGCTGTCTGCAAATCTCAATCATCTGGCGATTCTCTCCCAGGATGTCCGCGGTCACACGGTCGAGCTTTTCGGCGCGCGCGATTTCGAGAAGCCTCTTCACCAGCTCAGTTCCGAGCCCCCTGCCCTGGAATTGGTCGCTGATCAGCACCGCGAACTCCGCCTCATTTCCCGACTCCTCTTTCGTGAGGCGGGCGACGGCGAGGATCTCGCGATCTCCGGTTGACGCTTCGCGGCGCTCGGCGACGAGGACCATTTCGCGATCGTAATCGATAAAGCAAATCCGGGCGAGGCGCTCGTGCGTGATGCGGGTGTCGAGCGGAATCATGTGAAAGTAGCGCAGATATACGCTGCGCTCGGAAAGCGTGGAGTGGAAGCGCGCCACCAAGGGCTCGTCCTCGGGGCGGATTGGACGGATCAGGATTTCAACCTGCGTGGACTTCCCACCTGTGACCGCGCTCCCGCCAGGGCGAAAAAATGCGTCAGGCGGTGCGCGCATATGCAGATCTTTGGTTCATCTTTTCAATCGCCCCGCCTTGAGAGGTACATGTCACTCCTTCAGAGTCGGCCGGTCAACCTTTGTGGATGCCAACACTGGTGCGGCTTTAAACTGGAGCGGCTGCGCCAGATCGTCGCCCTCCACGACAAAACGGGAGATCGGCCCAAAAAATTCGGCGCTCTCCTCCGGAGTGGACGTCGGGAAAAGACCGCGCAGGACGCGTGGATCATAAAAACCGGAGTAAAGGAACCGCCCATCTTCGGTCTGAGCGGTGAGTAATCTCCGCAAATGCTTTCTGACGTCCGCGAACGGGGCCGCGGAATTGAAGAACACTCCCCAGCCTTTCCCCCAACCTTCATTCATCAGAAGTTTCAGAAGCGGCGACGTCTTCGGAAGCAACACCACAAAGGGCGCGCCCTCCTTCAGTTGACCCGCGCTGTCTCCTTCAGAGAGCGGCGCGTGGTCCGCGCCATAGGCCTGAAGAAACGCGGGCAGACGATCCTCGCGAGCCGCATCCAGCACGGCGAAGACCGGCTGCCCATATCCATAAAGCATAGAAAGAATCGTCTTTTGCCGGGAACCGAAACCGATCCATTCCTCGACGGCGCCGCGTCGCAGCCGGAAAGTACTGCTTCCGGCGGCGATCACTTCCTCGAGCCCGATCTCAGCCTCGGCGATCTTAACACCATTGACGAAGGTTCCGTTGGTGCTCGACAGGTCCCGCAGTTTGCATTTCCCTCCGCGGCACTCAATCGAGAAATGCGCCCCCGACAAGTGGGCGTCATCGGGGATGGCGAAACGAGACTTTTCGGTGCGGCCAAAGCTAACCGAGGCCCCATCGGGCACATCGAATTTCCGGCCGGCGGCGGGTCCTGTGACAATCTCGACAATGACACCCATGGCGCGAATCAGCCTCGCTTCCAGTCCGTTTTGAGCTTCATCGGAGATGGTCCTTTTTAACAGGCTTCCATTGGGCGTTCAGTATTATACTCTAGTGAACGCTATGGGATACGTGGAAGCGAACCGGTACTTATTCTTGACGACGCCGCTGGGCGCGGATAAGCTTCTGCTGGAGCGATTCAGCGGTCAGGAGGGGCTCAGCCAGCTCTATCGCTTCGAGTTGGACATGCTCGCGGAGAACTCAATCACCGTCGACTTCGACAAGCTCATCGGGCAAAAGGTCAGCTTCGGGGTCCTGGGCGTGGATCCGCAGCAGCCGGCGCCTCGATCCTTTTCCGGCATTGTGATTGAGTTTTCACAAGGCGGGCGGGATCCGGAGTTGACTGTTTACCACGCGACCATCGTCCCGGAGATATGGAAACTCACGCGGAAGATTCGCAGCCGCATTTTCCAGCACCGCACCGTCATTGACGTCCTCCAGAATGAGGTTTTCGAGGACTTCGCCGTTTCCTGGTCGGGGATTCAAGGCACCTACCAGCCGCGCGAATACATCACCCAATATCAGGAAAGCGACTTCGCGTTTGCCTGCCGGCTGATGGAAGAAGAGGGCATCTTCTACTTTTTCGACTTCACCCAGGATGCGCAGTTGATGCTGGCGGATACCCCGCAGCTTCATCCCGATATTCCCGGCAAGAAGGAACTGTCATTCGGCATTGTACCCGGCGGGGGCATCGATGAGCAGCGCATCTCGGAATGGGGGAAGGAGCAATCGTGGGGCTCTGGAAAGTATACGGTGTGGGACCATACCTTCGAACTGCCCCATCGGCATCTGGATGCCACGCAAACGGTGGTCGATGCCGTGCAGATGGGGAAGGCGTCCCACAAGTTGAAACTCGCCGGAAACGAGGACCTCGAGATTCTCGAACAGCCCGGCGGATACGCCTGGCGTTTCGATGGCGTCGATAAATCCGGCAGCCCGCAACCGGACAAGCTGCAGCAGATTTTTCAGGACAACAAGCGCACCGCGGGGATTCGCATGCAGCAGACCGAAATGCCGATGTTGGTCGCGCACGGGTCCAGCAATTGCCGCCAGCTCACTTCCGGATACAAATTTTCCTTACAGGGACACTTCAACGGCGATGGCCAATACGTAATCCTCAATGTTTCTCATCACGGGGCGGAAGGAGGATTCCGGTCCGGCGACGAAGACGAGGAAACGTCCTACGATAATGCTTTTTCCTGCATTCCTTACGCGCTG
>JBEKOZ010000077.1:0-11541 GCA_049521275.1 Bryobacteraceae bacterium
GAAATCGCTCCATCTCGCCGCCACCTGGCTTCGCCTGGTAACACGCGGCTGATTCGCTTCCTTCGCAACCTCTCCGCGCGCGGGAGGCTGTTCTGGAAATCGTAATCGATGGAGCGCGGCCTCTTCCGCTGAAGCGCCAACTTGCCGAGTATTGGGAATATCGCGGGTTGCTACGGCACCTCGTGGTGAAGGAATTGAAGGTGCGTTACCGCCGCACGACAATGGGCATCGTTTGGTCTCTCGCGCAGCCGTTGCTGCCGGCCTTGATCCTGAGCATCGTCTTCTCCCGCGCGCTGGAGCCTCCCGGAGCCGCACATGTGCCCTATGTTTTGTTCCTGGTGGCTGGTCTGGCGCCGTGGAGCTTCTTTGCGGGCGCAGTCTCCATGGCCAGCGGCGCATTCGTCGCGAACGGCTATATCTTGACTAAAGTGTACTTCCCCCGAGCTATTTTGCCCGCGGCTTCCGTTCTGACCGCGACGGTCGAGTTCGCGGGTACGTGCACGCTGTTGTGCGGCTGGGTTATGTTTGCCGGCTGGCCCATCCATCTGAGTTGGTTGTGGCTGCCCGTGCTGTTCGTGTTCACCATGCTATTCGCCTTTTTGATCGCGATTGGAATTGCTTCCTTAAATGTGCTCTATCGGGACGTTCGGCACGCCTTGCCATTTCTTCTCCAGGTCTGGCTGTACGCAACACCGGTGCTCTATTCGCCTCTGCTGGTTCCCGCGAAGTGGCGCTGGCTGTTGGGGTTGAATCCGATGACCGGCATCGTGCTCGGGTTTCGACACGTTCTTCTCGGAACGCCTTTCGACCTGGATTTAGCCGCGGCTTCCGCATGCGGCGCGGTCCTGGCGTCCATCGCCGGAATCGTCGTCTTCCTGCGGCTGCAGGACGCGCTGGCGGAGCGGGTATGACGCTCATTTCCGTAGCGGGTCTGACGAAACGGTTTGAGCTGGTAACCCGAGATGGAGCAAGAGAGGCCTTTCTCGGCCTGGATGACGTCAGCTTCGAGGTAGCATCCGGCGAGGTCTTGGGCATTCTTGGCGCGAATGGCGCGGGCAAGTCCACGTTGCTGAAGATCCTATCGCGCGTGATCAGGCCCACGTCCGGCCGTGCCACCCTTCGAGGCCGCGTGGGAAGCCTGCTGGAGGTCGGGGTGGGATTTCACCCGGATTTGACCGGGCGGGAAAATGTCTTCTTGAGCGCCGCCATCCTGGGCCTGAAAGACCGTGAAATTCGCTCGAGCTTCGATGAAATTGTCGATTTCTCCGGCGTGGAAGCATTCCTCGAAACGCCCGTGCGATGCTATTCGAGCGGGATGTATATGCGTCTGGCGTTTGCGGTAGCCGCGCATTTGCAGCCTGAGATACTCCTGATCGACGAAGTTTTGGCCGTTGGCGACGTCAAGTTTCAAAAGAAGTGCCTGGAGCGCTTGAGCAAACTGGGCCGCGACGGACAAAGTGTCCTGTTCGTTTCTCACAGCACGTCGGCGGTGGCTCGCCTGTGCACCCGGGCGATCCTGCTCGACCGTGGCAAGCTGGTCTCGGAAGGCGCGGTGGCTGACGTGATGGCGGCGTATCTCCTGGGAGATTCGAGCCATCCTGGCGAACGCCGGTGGGATTCGCGTGGTGGCGCCCCTGGTGATGCGGTGGCGCGGTTGCTGCTGGTCCGAGTGCGGAATGAGTCGGGAGAAACACGGTCCACCATCTCGGTGAATGAGCCTTTCCTCATCGACATTGAGTTTGAGGTTCTCACGGACGAGACGACTCTGTTTCCCTCCATCACGATCAACAATGAATGGGGGGCGGCCGTGCTATGGTCGACCGATTCCGGCGCGGGAAGCCACGGGCTGCCTCGCCGGGCGGGATACTATGGCGCCAGCGTAGGAATCCCCAAAGACTTGCTTGCCGAAGGAACCATGACGGTGACAGTCGCCATGACCTCGCTGTCGCCTCAGCAAGAACATTTCTGCGCCGCGGACGCGGTGCGTTTTCTGGTGACCGACCGGGTGGACGGATCGAGTTCGCGAGGATCTTTTACCGGCTACATCAACGGCGCGGTCCGGCCGAAGCTGGCATGGCACGTCGAGTACGATCCCGCGGCTCCCATCTCAGGACGTCTCCCATGAGCCTGCCGAACCTTCTCCTGGTTACCCCTTCTCTTCCGAGTCTCACCGGCACAGGGACCATGTTGCGATCGGCGATGTCGCTCGAGTCTCTCAGTCGCCGTTTTCAGGTTCATGTGTTGAATCTGAATCTGTGGTCGACGAGGTTCGGAAAGCTTTCTCTGGTCCATAACCGCGCGGCGTCCTACACGGAAGTTCCGGGAGGAAGCCATGTCGATGGCGGGGCCCTGCTGGATAACTTTTTTCCTGGCGTCCAGTTCGCGGCGATCCACACCTACCGGCTCGCGATGGCCCGCCTGGTTGTAGGGATGCTGCCGCGAATCAAGAGCCCGCTTCCTTACCTGGTCCTCGATCTGGATGACGATGAATGCGAGCTGAGCTCGCACCTGTCAAGTCTCCTGGAGGATGGCAACGACCCACAAGGTGCGAGCCAACTCAGGGCGGCCCAACCCCAACTGCGGATGCTTCAGAAAATGTTGACGCATCGATTCGATGCGATCTGCATGGCAAGCCTGCACGACTGCCGCGTCCTGGCGGCCCGGTATCCAGGCGCGTCCGTCAACCATCTTCCGAATGGCGTGCGCATCCAGGAGAATCCCTGCGCAGCGCGCGTACCCTATCGGGAGGGCGAGGCGGCCAAGATTCTCTTTGTCGGAGCACTGAACTATCCGCCGAATACTGACGGGATTTGTTTCTTCTGCGAGCAGATCTTCCCGCTGATCCAGAAAATGTCCGGCATTCCTGTATCTGTCCAAGTAGTGGGCTCCGATCCACCACCGCGCGTAGCTCTCCTCAGTCGGAATCCCGCAGTCACTATACACGGCAACGTTCCGAGCATCGAGCCCTATTACCGTGATGCAAGTCTTTGCGTTGTTCCCCTTCGTGCGGGCAGCGGGACGCGAATCAAGATCCTTGAGGCGTTCAGCTTGCGTCGTCCCGCGGTCTCGACCCGCTTGGGTGCCGAGGGCCTGGACGTGACGCACGGGGAGCAGCTGCTCTTGGCCGACGAACCGGAAGACTTCGCTCGGGCGTGCCTTCACATGCTCAACGACACCGACAGCCGTGACCGGATGGTGAATTCCGCCGATGCCTGGGTCCGGTCAAATCACTCCATCACCAGCGTCCAAAGAGCGATGGATGCCATCTACCGTCCGCTACTAGCTCGGCTGGGCGAATCAGGTGTTGCGCCGCAGGACCCAGCGCGATGACGAACCCGCGCGAAGATCTGGTCGATCTTTTGATCGGCGGTTCCGCGGCTGCTGCCCGCGTAATCGCTCGCATGGATTGTGAAAACGGCTGGCCGGAAATCTTCCATCTGGCGGCAAGTTGGAGTGTGGTTCCAAGCCTTCGGACCCGGCTCGCGGATTTAGGTATTTCACTATCGGAAAATCTGAAACAACAGCTATTTGGCCTGTTCCAAGAGGCATACGCTGCCAGTACTCTCCAAGCCCGCCGCGGCGTATCCGTGTGCCGGAAGCTGCAAGAGAACGCTGTCCCGGTGGTCATCTTCAAAGGCTTGGCCGCCATCGCCCATCTTTATCAAGGCCAGCCCTCCGCGCGAACCATCAAAGATGTCGACATCGTCGTGTCCGAAAAGGATCTGGACGGCGCCCTGAATTTCCTGGATAGCCTCGGCCTGAAAGCCGATCACGGTGGCGATCTGCGGGCATACACGGCTTTCCTGCGCAACTCTCCGGGATTTGCAGGCAACAAGGCGCTCTCCGTGGGCGGCACCGGATTGGGAGAGTTGGACGTGCACTGGAGCCTCGGGCCGAACACGGCGCCGGACTTTCGCGTCGAAGCCATCATCGAACGATCGTGCTGGGTCAACCTATTCGAGCAGCCGGTACGCGTCATTTCTCCTTGCGACGGATTGCTTCTCACGGCCCACCACGCGGTCCGCGAGGACTTTGCTCCGGACGGGATGCTGCGGGATGTTCTTGACGCATCCGCGTGGCTGAGTCTTCTTGAGCACCGAAATGAAATGGAAGAATGTCTGGAGCGCGCGCGCCGATGCCGCATCGAAGATCCGGTGCTGGCGCTGATGGAGATTCTTGCGGCCAAAGAGGGCGCCGCCCGGCGGTCTGCTGGTTCATCACGGCGTGCGGCCGCATTGTCAAAGTTATTCTGGTTTCAAACTCAAAACGGTCCACTGGGAAAGGATATTACCTACCTCGCGGACCCTTATTCGCTCTGGCAGATCGCGCGGGGCGCTCTTTCGGGATGGTCCGGATACACGGAATACATGAAGGCCTTCGAGGTCAAGTTGACCGGCAAACCGATTTCACTAAAAGCGCGTGTCACCCACCTGGGAAGACACCTGTCCCATCAAGGGTTTGGCGTGTGGCGTATGATCCGTCTCCTGGCAAAGACCAAAGCTGCGTATCAACGGGGAATCTGAACAGATATCGATGCGGCCGATCGAACGGTTTAAACGCGATCTTCTCTCGTGCGGACAGCAACCGCGCATCATGCCATGCGCTGTACTTCGCAAAAATTCGGCTGAAGCGGGACCGCTGGAGTCGGCACCAACTCGAAGCTCATCAGGCACGGACGCTCGCGGACTTGCGCAGCTACGTCTACGCCCGGTCGCCTTTTTACCAGAGATTTCACGATGGCCTCATGGAGCGGACGCTCCAAGATCTGCCGGTCCTAACGAAGGCGATCGTCATGGAGAACTTCGATGAGCTGGTCACCGACCAGTCGATACACCGGCGCGATGTCGAGAACCACCTGGATCGCAGTGGCGGAAACGAACGCTTTATGGGCCGGTATTACGGCAATGCCAGCAGCGGAAGCACGGGCCAAAGAGGAATCTTTCTACTGGATGATGCATTCGAGTGGAACACTGCCCTGATCGGCAACCTTGGTTGTGGCGCGATTTGCGGAAAGAATCACAGCCCTCCTTCTCTTGCTAACGCCAGTCGTCGATCACGTAGGCGTCGGCTCGATTGAATCCATCCGCATGCGGACGTTGCATGGCGACACCCTGCAGAGTCACACGATATCCACGGGCGCGCATGTGCCGGTAGGCGTCTTCGCGGGCCAGGTTCACGCCTGCCTCGACAGTCGCGCCCCGCGAGAGCGCAAAAGCTTCACAAGCATCCAGCAATTCGTCGAACCGTTCACCGGCGCCTGCACCGCCACGGGCCGCGCCGAACTTGACGTAACACGTCTTCTCACCGCCTTCAGATCCAGATCCGTTCAAGCACACCGCGAAAGCGTCCAGAATGCCGTGCGTGTACCTCAAGACGACGTCCCCGGTCCGCCGCGCCAGCACGGCTCGAATTTCATCGCTGAGATCGAGTCCCTTGTCAATCCTGTTGGTGAGTTTCCCGCATACCTGAATGGCTTGCTCGCGCCGGCTCTTGGAGAGGGTTGATAGTAGTACCGGGGCATCCGCGCGCTTTGCGTGCGGCACTGAGTTGCCTTCCGGCGTGCGCGTCATGAGCGCCGTGAGATAGCGCGGCCAGTAACCGAACTTCTGGTACAAGCCGACGTGCTTGGCACTCTGGGGGAACGTGAACAACCCGGTGTGCCGCACTCCCCATCTGTCAAAAATCTTCATGGTGGTTTCGAGCAGCCTCTGAGCTACACCGCGGTCCCAGTACTCCGGAAGCACTGTCAGAGGTCCGAAGAACCCAAACGATCCCCACTTTGTGGCAACGTTCGATCCGATCAGGCGGGCACCCTCGCGGGCGGCGATCACTTTGACATGGGACGACCGCCACCGCGGCGCCATAAAATTACGATCACCCATGAAGTCGAGCGGATTCGGCAACCCTAGAAACGTTCCGAATGCCAGCCGGAAAATGCGGTCGGCCTCCTCGAGTTCGCTTTCCTTGAGCGGACCAACTCTTATGGATTGACTAGTTGACATACGAACGCCTCCGTCTTATCCAGCAATCAATTTGGAGATGAACGAATTAGCTCAGTTTAGTTGATCGAGGAGCACATGATTTCTGAAACTGCAGCGTATCATGAGAGGATCGTTGGAATTCTCGCTTCAGGCGCGGTTTCGCACCGTTCTGTTTGCAGTCTTCGGCGCTTTGGTGTCTCTTGCCATGGCCGGCATTTATGGCGTGGTGGCATACGCGGTCGGCCAGCGAACCAATGAGATCGGAGTGCGGATCGCGCTGGGCGCGAGCACCGGCGGCGTTGTGCGGCTCGTTCTCTGGCAGGGGCTGGCGCTCGCTTCGATCGGCCTGGGCTTGGGATTGGCCGCTTCCATTGCTGGCACGCGATTGCTTCGATCGATGCTGTTCCAGGTTCAGCCTAATGATCCATGGGTCTACATCGCCGTCGCAGTGCTGGTGGCGTGGTGACGCTGGTTGCCGGCTATGTTCCGGCAAGTCGCGCCGCCAAAGTCGACCCTGTGGCGACATTAAGGTAGGAATAGACACGGCCCGAGAGGCGTGCCCAAAATGATTCTATAAGTCGGAAGCTGGAATCGCGGTGGTATTACAAATTCCCTGCCAGACGCCAAACGAGTCATGCGAGGGCGGCTATTCGCAAATTGGCACCCGCAGCGTTTGCCGATATTGGTCCGCTTACGGGCCACTCTATGTTCGGACGGAAGTGTGCGATTCGAGTTCGCAACGCCCGCCTGGAAGGAAGAGAATTGGCCGGACGATGCTGTCTTTTGGCTCAAAAGGGTTCTGGAGGAGGGCCCGACGGACGAAATTGGCGCTTTGGAGGACTTAGGAAAGTCTCGGTACTTTCGTGAGGATTTCGGCGAAAGCCGAACGGCATTCCGGGATAAACCCGAACACCTTCGGAGCGAAGCGACGGACACATTTTTGTCGTTCGCCCCCAAACACCACCGGGCCATGTATAGCGATTATTTGCACTATTGCCTTCTCGCTGATCATGATTTCCTTCCGCGATCCAAATCTCCTGCCCAACCTCGGGTCGAGGACGCGCTCAATTCGAGATCCTGGTCGATTTGCTTTTGGGATAAGTGGAGATCATGTCCAGTAGAACGATGTTACTGCCCTTCAATAACCGGAAGACGAAACATCAGTCCGTCGGATACGCCGAGAGCCCAGCATTCCTAGGCGGGCGGCGACGCTTCCATCCGCAGACGCGCTGGCGTGGCCGGGGAGATCAGTTCGTACGTCGGCGCGGGCGGCACCTTCCAACTAAGATTCGCGGAAGTGGATGACCTTGGAGAGCCGTTCGTTTTCGGCGTGGACGACGTGTCGATTGATTTCCAGAGCTCCGTTCCGGAGCCGTCCTCGCTCTTGCTGGTTGGTTTTGCTTTGGTGGCCCTGACGCGACTACTCCGCTAGAACTCGATGGGCGAACTGCACCGCCATCGATCCTTGGCGCACCGTCGCGGCGCGCTTCATGCTTCCCGAGCGCACATCGCCCAGTGCAAACACGCCGCGAAGGGCCGTTTCGTGTATCGTCCCAATCGCGCCAGAGCCGAATGTAAGTGACGTGATGGACCCGTCACATCATTGATGTAGATAGGGCCACGGTTCGAGACACATGAGCTTCATTCGAGATGCGGGGGCGTGTCAGGACGACGCCGTTGTTGACCGTCGAAGAGGCTGATCAGGCCCTCGCGATGTCCACCAAGTACCGCGCGCCGGGCCAAGAGAAATAATCGGACGGAGATTAGCGGTAGTATGCGAGAGCGGAGCCCTCTCCGACGCGGGCGTCCAGTCCGTTTCCCAAGGCGTGTAGCCTTAATCAAGGCGGTTGATGAGTTTTCGCAATGAGCAATTTTGAGCAGACGACAGAGGGAACATCTCTTACGATATCTGACATAAAATGCGAGAGCTTTTCCCGCTCGGCCACTTGAGTAAATGCGAAGCGCAGAGCCGCGTTAGGACACGGGAGAGCCACCAGCTCGGAACACGCTGGCAGATTGTCCCGTGCGTGGAAGGAAACAGAACTGGCGAGAAACGAATTGTAGCACTGAATACAGCGCGGCGATGGTTTATTGTGACCGCCGGCGGTCATATAGGTTCAGTACAGGGGCTGAGGTCCTCATGAAAAGAAGGCTCGGCGCCCATTATTCAAGGCCGGACTCGAATGGACCCTCGCGTGCTCGGTGAGAGGAGCCATGCTGGCAAATCACTCCACTGCGGTTCAAGAAATCTCCAAGCGTTCGAAACGCAGCACGGTCGACGATCAGCGGAGCAATCCGCGTTTCCAACTGACTTATGCCGTTGCTCTGGCGCGACCCGGTGAAGCATTCGGAGTTGTCGCGAAAACGGAAAATGTCAGCTGCAGAGGTTTCTATTGTCTTTCTGCGCGCCCGTTCTGGCCGGGCGAGAGACTGGATTTCGAGATGGGGATTCCCGACGCGAGCGCAAGCCGTTTTCAGACAAACGATCTGTTCCTGCACGGCGTGGCGGAGGTCCTTCGAGTGACGTCACGTGGCATAGGCAAAGGCTTTGGATTGGCTTGCCGGCTGGAGCGTTATACGATTGGTCCAAAAGCCAGGAAGACTCTCGCGTGACTGCTGCCCTGCCCCGCCGCGCGCGGCGCACCGTCCCGTACCTTTTCAAGGCGTAAAGCCAAAGGATGATCCGCAGAAAAGTAGGGAGGTACCCGCGCCGCTGATTACGATCCTGCGACCGCTGGCGCAGCAGGTTGAGTACGAAACTCGTGCTCAAGCATTTCGATTGCGGCGGTCCCGCGCTCGGAGCGCACTATCCGTCCGCGGGTGACCAGCCGAAGTGCAGATTCACGGGTCAATTTATAGAAAGCTCCACGCGCCAGCCGGCAACATGACACGTTCGGCTTTGAAGAGGACGCCCGAACTCGACATATTGACGGTATTGCCCTCCCCGGCCCGGTACGCCGTATCGCTGTTGATGGTTGGTACCCAATAAACGCAATCCAGACTGGTTCTCACGATAACCGAAGTCCTGTAACGCTCTGACCAATCGTCCTAGTGTGCCCTGACTTTTGGCCCCGCAAAATGGAGATCAAAAGGAAGTCTCTTGCCAAAATCAGTGCGATTCAGCCTGTGGTTAGCGGGAGTGTTGATCTCCAGCCTATCTCTCAAAGGAAGCCCTATTCTCAGTCCGTCCGTTTTTTCAAGCAATGCGACCATCATCAATTTTGACAACCTCACCGGCGGAAATTGCAACCTGTGCGGTCCGTCGGTGACCGATCAATACTCATCCCTCGGAGTCATCTTCAATAACCCAAGTTACCTAGGTCAAGACACCGCAGACACGAATCTAACTGCGTCATTCCCAAACGCCTCGCCCCCGAATCTGCTGTTCGTCGAACAGGGCGGCTTGCTCGGCGACGCGCCAGCCCAGCCGTTTCAGATCCTGTTCTCAGTTCCGGTGACGAAAGTGGCGTTTGATTTCGGGAGTAGTAGCGATTCCTACATTGAGCTGGACGCCTACGGCGCCGGTCACCAGTTGCTCGAAACTCTGGACTTTGTCGGGACTCCGGCGCCTATTGGCTTGGCAGGATTCGTGGGCCTCGAGGGGTCGAGCCCGATCGTGGAGTTGGACGTCTCTTATCACCCCTTTTTCGACCCCTGCCGCACGTTCAACTTCTCCATCGACAATCTCGAATTCGAAGGGTCCACGCCGGAGCCCCCCACGTTTGCCTTGATTCTCACCGGCGTTCTTGTGACGGCCTTCGGCCGCCGGCGGTACGGCGCGCCGCAGGGCTGATTCGGACCGCTGATAGACCCGATTTGGCGGGCAAGATCAGGCGGCAGGCGTCCGCCACGCCGTTCAATTGGGGGGAATCGCCGTGGAGGGCAAGGACGGCTGAAATCTACAAACCGATTGGGCGCATTGTGTCGAGTGCGGCGGCGACAGCCTAGTGCTGGCTGATGGTTATCACTGCATATCCTGCGGTTATTTCGGAAAGCGCTGCCGGGCCTTGCAGGTCAAAAATGATACTGGAAGTTTGGAGACACATACGAAGTGTTTGTGCTGCTCATGCCGATCCAGCTTCCATCGTGATAGACCGAATTGGTCACCAAAGCAGCCGAGGTTGTGGTCACGCCCCCGAAGTCGTACCAAGTATCTCCTCCAAGGACTTCCAGGCTGGCCAAGTGATAATTGACACCAGCCTGTAAGGTGATGGGCGTTGCGAGGGTGGCGTATACGAACTGCCCAGACGTGCATCCGGCCATATTCACGAGCGCCGAACCGCCCGCAACCGCCTGTCCGTTCGAAGCGTTCACGAACTCTACCGTGTGGGTGCCAGAGTTGCCCGGCAGACAGAGTCTGCCGACTGCCGTGACAGTGAGACTGCTGGATCCGATCGTCAGCTGCGTCCCCACCCATCCGCTGTAATTATTGCGCACATCCGCCCCAGCGTATGCGGTGACGAAGGCCGTTCCGGACGCAACCGAGTACTCGAAGTTCGGCGGCCCATACGACGTATTTTGACCGCCTTCACTGGCCCAGGATCCGCCGTTATAGATCGAATTCGCAATGGTTGCGGCCGAGGTGGCGGACACAGCCCCGTAGTCGTACCAGGTGTCTCCCCCGCTCACTTCCAAGCTCGTCAGGTAGTAGCTGACGCCTGTCTCTAGACTGATCGGGGCAGTGAGCACGGCATAAATAAACTGTCCGGCCGTGCATCCGGCCATATTCACAGCCGCGGATCCGCCGGCCACATCCTGCGCGGTGCTGGCGTTCGTGAACTTTACCGTATGGGTGCCGGAGTTTCCCGCGAGACAGAGTCTCCCAACCGAAGTGACATTGAGAGAGCTGGATCCGATCGTCATCTGCGTCCCGACCCAACCACTGTAATTGTTCCGCACAGCCCGTCCGGCTGTCGTGTACCCGGTGATGAAGGTCGTTCCGACAGAGTACTCGAAGTTCGGCAGCCCATACGACGTATTTTGACCGCCTTCACTGCCCCAAGATCCGCCGTTATAGTACGAATTTGTAATGGTTGCAGCCGAGGTGGCGGACACGGCCCCGTAGTCGTACCAGGTGTCTCCTCCGCTCACTTCCAAGCTCGTCAGGTAGTAGCTGACGCCTGCCTGTAGACTGATCGGCGCGGTGAGCGCGGCATAAATAAACTGTCCGGCCGTGCATCCGGCCATATTCACAGCCGCGGATCCGCCGGCCACATCCTGGGCGGTGCTGGCGTTCGTGAACTTCACCGTATGGGTGGCGGAGTTTCCCGGGAGACAGAGTCTCCCGACCGAAGTGACATTGAGAGAACTGGATCCGATCGTCATCTGCGTCCCGACCCAACCGCTGTAATTGTTGCGCACATCCGATCCACTGTACGCGGTGATGAATGCTGTCCCGGAACCGCCAGCTGCGAGAACCTGAAACGCCGTCGCCGTCACATTCGCGCCATTGACTGTCACTGCCGCACTCGTGGGGCTGAACGTATACCCGCTCAGGCTCGGCGTTACCGTGTAAGATCCGTTCGCTAACCCCGTAAAGCTGTAGCTGCCCGAGGAACTG
>JBEKOZ010000078.1:0-11516 GCA_049521275.1 Bryobacteraceae bacterium
ATCGGGATCCCCGAAAGCGCGAGTAACGGGCATAAAGGTTCTCCTATTTATATCGAAAATATCGTATCACGGCCCGATATTTCCCAGGGAATTTCCATTTATTTCGGCGACGTGTGTCATTCGAAACTGAGCACCTGCTTCGCTTTCGCCTGTTTGGCAGCCACCCGGTTATACGCCTCCACAGCTTTCTCGAACGGAACGGTCTCGATCGGGGGCGGGGTCAAGGCCCCCGTTTCAAAACCCCGCTGGAGCTCGTCTTCGATTTCCTTTACCTGTCGCGATGTCAGTCCATAACTGTCTACCCCTAGCAGCCGGGAGAAATTGTGATAGAAGTCGACGAGGTTGAAGCTGACTTGCGGATGTCCGGGGCTTGCGATCGCCACCTGTCGCCCTCCGAACCTGAGCGATCTTAACGCCGGCTCGAACAGTGGGCCACCCACCGTATCAAAGACCGCATCGACTCCTTTTCCCGCTGTCAGCTCCAGGACCCTTTCGCGGAGATCCTCGGTCTCGGTGTTCACTACCGACTCGGCGCCGGGAATCGGATCGGATCTTATATCCGCGCCAATAACGCGCGCCTGCTTCCAGTTTGCAATCTGTGTGGCTGCTTGTCCCACCGCACCCGCGGCGCCAACGATTAGAATTGTTTCGCCACGCTGGATTTGAGCTGCGCTCACCACCGATGCCCAGGCAGTGATGTAGGGAACCCCGATCGCCGCCGCCTGCGCCATACTCAACGACTTCGGTTTGAGCGACAGCGTTTCCGCTGGGACAACGACATATTCCGCGTGAGAACCATCCCGGTCGATGCCGAGCGCTGGACAACTGCCCCAGACCTCTGCACCTTCGTGCATGCCTCTTATAGAAATGCCCGCGAAGTCCCGGCCCGGGGTTCGCGGCAGAGTGGTGTTCTTGAAGCGTCCCGCGACGTTCCCGATGTCGCTTGGATTGATCGCAGCAGCCTTCACTCGTACGAGTGCTTCCCCTTCGCCCGGCTCCGGAATCGCGACTTCCTCCAGTCGCAGTACCGAGGGCGGTCCGAACGCGGTAAAACGCAAAGATTTCATGGTGACTTCCGGTTTATTGTAACCGGGCCGCGCAGCCTGTGGCGCACGCACTCCGACTCATGCCTATTATTTCCCTCTTGTTCGCCAGAGAGTGCGATGGATTGTGGAATTCAAGGTCTTTTACGAGAGCTCTTTTATGGCGTATCTTGGACTTAAAGGACGACTATGACTTCTTCCATGTCTCTACCCCGAATCGCGTTGGGATTGTCGCTCGCGATTTCAACCTGCTGCGCGGCTCCCAATCCGCCGATTCCACCGCCGTCGACCGATGCTCCGCTCGCGTCGCATTCCGGAAAGGAAACCGCCGTCTTTGCAGGAGGCTGTTTTTGGGGAGTGCAATCGGTGTTTCAACGAGTGAGGGGCGTCATCGCGACCACGGCAGGGTATGCGGGCGGCTCGGCCGCGACTGCGACGTACCGGCAAGTTGGCACCGAGACGACAGGACACGCGGAATCGGTGGAGGTGGTCTACGATCCATCCCGAATCACCTACGGGCAATTGTTGCGGATCTATTTTTCGGTGGCGCACGACCCGACGGAATTGAACCGCCAGGGACCCGACGTGGGAGAGTCCTACCGTTCGGTCATTTTCTATAAAACGGAAGAACAGCAGCGACTGGCGAAGGCGTACATCGCGCAACTAGACGCGGGGAAGGTTTTTGCAAAGCCGATCGTGACCGAGGTCACACCGCTCAAAGGGTTCTATCGCGCCGAGGATTACCATCAGGACTACGCGTACAACAATCCCGATAATCCTTATATTCAAGTTTGCGACCGTCCGAAGATTGCCGCCCTGAAGGAGCAATTCCCAGAACTGTTTGTGGACTACAAGCCAAAGAAATAGCTGCCAGGACTAACGGGTCGCGCGCGGCTTCACGTATTCCTTCGGGAATTGCACCGGTGTTCCGCCTCGGCTGACGATGATATCGGCCATCCTCTGAATCGGCATGTCGAGCGGAATGGGGTCGCCCGTCTGAATGGGTGTTCTGCCGCGCGCGTCTTTTTCATCCAGAGGAACCCCGATATCGGCCAGATACTGAACCAGTTCGGTCATCTCCGTTTGCGTCGCCCCGCTATCGGGGTGGCTGACGCACTCATGCATGGCCGTGCGGCCGTGGCTATCCACCGCCTTTACATCGGGGTCGAATTCGAAGGCGTATTTTGTCGCGGCCACGCGACCGCTCGCCGCGGCCGCGAGAAGAAGACCGGCGCCATCCTGGCCTTTTATTTTCGTATCCGCGCCGGCTTCAATCAACGCGCGCATCACGCCCACTTGATTGTTCCTGGCGGCCAAAAGCAATGGCGTCTGCTCGCCCGCGGCCGGGCGGTACGGGGCGTCTTTGTCCGGGTTCGTGCGGACGTTCGGGTTCGCTCCCTTGGCCAATAGTTTTTTCGCCAGGTCCAGCGCGCCCGTCTGTGCGGCCAGGTGTAACGGCGTGTGGCCGGTGCTGTCGGCGACATTCGGATCGGCTCCTCCGTCGAGCAGAGCCATCGAAGCCGCGTAGCTAAGGCTCGCGGTCGCAACCGTCAATACCTTCGTTTTGTCCGGAAGGGCGTAATTCGGATCCGCGCCGGCAGTCAGGAGACGCTTCACCGAAGGAGCGTCGTTTTTGAGCGCCGCGAACACCAGCGGCGTGAAGCCGGCCTGGCTCGCCGCATTCACGTTCGCGCCTCGCTGAAGCAGCAAGTCCACCACGGCGGCATGACCTTCCGAGGCAGCCCACATCAGGGCGTTCTGAAGCCTCTTCGGCTCCGCTCCATTCACGTCCGCGCCGCGATCGAGCAGCATCCTGACTTCGTCCACGCTTCCCACGCCGGCCGCGATCATGAGCGCCGTCTCGCCGTTCCAGCGCGTCGCCTTCCAATCGGCGCCGGCCTTGAGGAGTTCTTCGGAGAGCGCCGCGTTTCCGTTCGCAAGCGCCAGCGTGAGCGGCGATTCTCCGTAGTCGTTCGCAGTATTGATTTTCGCGCCCGCGGCCAGCAGCTTTTCCGCCATCTCGGGCAGATCCAGAAACGCGGCCCACGCAAGCGCGGTGGCGCCGTCGGGAGCCGCCGCATTGATATCGGCGCCGGCTGCGAGCAACCTGTCGAAGGCTTTGGGGTCCCTTTGTTTTACCGCATCGATCAGGCGAAGATCGGATGCGCAGGCCGTGGAAAGGGCGAGGCAGAATGCCAGTCCATATTTCACCAGGCCCATGATTCGATCCTATATATCGGAAAGATGTTCGAGCTTCCCGGTGCTATCTCCGAGTTTCTCGGTGACAACGCCCGCCTTATCGAGCATCGACAGCAGCAGGTTCGTCATGGGCGTGTCGTTGGCATAAGTGAGGTGCCGGCCGCCGTTGAGCTTTCCGGACCCTCCTCCAACGAGAGCCAGAGGGAGATTGGTATGGGTATGGTGATTTCCGTCGGCGATGCTGCTGCCGTAGAGGATCATGGAGTGATCGAGCAGCGAGCCATCGCCGTCCGGTGTCGATTTCATGCGTTCGAGCAGATACGCAAATTGACTCACGTGATGCGTGTTGATCTGAATCGTCTTCGAAATCTTGACCGGGTCGTTCTGGTGATGCGTGCAGTCATGATGACCGTCGGAAATGCCGATCTCGCGGTAACTTCGATTGCTGCCCTCATGCGCCAGCATAAACGTGACCACCCTGGTCAGATCGGTCTGGTAAGCGATCACCATCAGATCCATCATCAGCCGGGCATGATCGACAAACTCCGCCGGCGCGGATACGGGAAGATCGATCACGGGTGTCTTTGCCTGGGCGTTCTGGGCTTGCGCGTTCTGTTCCTCGGCCTTCTGAATCCGACGCTCGATATCGCGAATCGCTTCCAGATATTCGGTCAGCTTGCGCCGGTCGCCTTGGCCGAGCCGAGTCTCCATGCGATCGACGCTGCCCTTGACGAAGTCGAGCACGCTGCCGCGCTGCCGCATCCAGTCCAGGCGGGAAGCGGCGTCGGTGCTGTCGCCGTCTCCGAACAGGCGCTCGAACAGCGCCCGAGGGTTCACTTCCATCGGGTTGGGCGTGGTGTCGCTGCTCCAGGAAATCGTGTTGGTATAGGCGCAGCTATAGCCGGAGTCGCAACCACCGGCGAGGCTGGGGCCTTCGACGCCAATCTCGAGCGAGCCGAACTGCGTTTGCTTGCCCATTTCGCGCGCGGCGATCTGGTCAGCGGAGACTCCGGCGTGAATGTCGGCGCCTTCCGTCTTCTTCGGATGTACGCCAGTGAGCCAGGTCGCACCCGCGCGGGCATGGTCCCCGCCGCCGTCGCCGAAGGACCGGCCGTTGATTTGCGCAAGATTGCTGAGGATCAGGGTGCGGTCGCGGAAAGGCGCGAGGGCCTTCATGGTCGCATTAAACTCAAAAGCCGCGCCTTCCCCGATCGGGCTCCAGCTGGAATCGATAATTCCGTTCGGGACGTATACAAAGCCCAGGCGGGCAGCCGGCCTTGCGGCGTTCGTGGTCCCCGCGAATGCAGGCACCATCGCATCCAGAAATGGAAGCGCCATCACAGCGCCGGCTCCGCGCAGGAATGCGCGGCGGGGAAGGTGTTTCCGTGTCACGATCATTTAGTCCACCGATCTCCTCATTTGAAATGGGGTGCTCATCGCCACTGCTCGAATCAGGTCCCGCATGCGGTAATCGCCCGCGCCGCATTCGCGCAGGATGCCTCTCACCGTTGGCTGATCGTAGAATTCCAGGCCCCGTCCCAGCGCGTACGTAAGAAGCTTCCCCGTAACGGTTGCGGCAAATTCTTCGCGCTTCGAGGTGGTCATCGCCTGTCTCAATCCAGCCGGGCCGCTGAACGCCGTACCATCCGGAAGTTTGCCCGATGCATCGATCTCGGAACCGCCGTCCTTCGTGCGCCACTGGCCTATCCCATTATAATTCTCCAGAGCGAATCCGATGGGATCCATAGCCGCGTGGCAGCCGGCGCACGCCGGATTGGCACGATGCTGCTCGAGCGCGGCGCGCAGGCTCAACTCATGGCTCCCCTTCGTGGTCGCGTCCAGCGGAGGAACGTCGGCAGGCGGCGGCGGCGGGGGCGCACCCAGCAAATTTTCAAGAACCCATTTCCCGCGCTGCACAACCGAAGTGCGATTCGGAGGCGAGGTCACCGTGAGCAAGCTGGCTTGCCCCAGCAGCCCCCCACGATGGGGATCCTGAAGCGCCACCCGGCGGAACTGCGAACCGTAGATGTCCGGGATGCCGTAATGCTTCGCCAGCCTCTCGTTGAGGAACGTGTAATTAGCGGTGAGCAGCTCCAGAGCGCTGCGGTTTTCCCGCACTACGCTTTCAAAAAACAACTCTGTCTCCCGTTGCATGCTCCAGCGGAGACTCTCGTCGAAGTCGGAGAAGATCACCGGGTCGGGTCTCACGGTCGCCAGATTGCGGATAAACAGCCACTGTCCCGCGAAATTGCCGACCAGGGCGCTGGACTTGGGGTCGTCCAGCATCCGCTCCAGCTGCTGCTTGAAGACTTCGGGATTCGAGAGCTTGCCCGCCGCGCCCAAATCGAGCAACTCATCATCGGGGACGCTGCTCCACAGGAAGAACGACAGGCGCGAGGCGAGTTCGACGCCGCCGACGGGGTGCACCCCCGGCGAATCCGCTTCCACGCGGAACAGGAAATCGGGAGAAACCAGAATTGCCTCCACCGCCTTCTGAATGCCGTACTCAAATCCACGCTGAAGACGAGCTTGCTGGTAGAAGGCCAGCAGCGGCTTCAAATCGGAGTCGTTGACTGGACGCCGGTAAGCGCGGCGCGCGAGTTTGGCCAGGATTTGACGGGCGCAGCCGATCTCTTCCGCGGGCTTGGCCGGGCGGCAGACCAAAATGTTGGCGCGGCTGGGAGTGTCCCCGGGGCCGGTTACATTATAAGGTCCTGCGATGGAAAGATTCGCGATGCGCGGCAACGAACGGGTATTTCCCGGAGTGGTCGAGCGCTTCAAGCTAGCCCCATCAAGGCGCAGATCCACGGCCACGGGCGTCGATTCCGGGCCGTGTCCAGCCAGCAAAAACTCCGGCCTCACCGATTCGCGCGGAAACGTAACGCCTACGATACGCGGACCGGCCTTGATCGGCAATCTCACTTCGAGCGGCGGCGGCTTCGATGGATTATCCGGGTCGCCGAAGTTGACCTTGAGGACGTATTCGGCGTCCAGAGGGAAATAGTAGCGCACGGAGACGCCGCCCGCCGAGTTAAACGGAAGGTCGTCGCTCACCGTTTCCAACCTCGGAGGCACCGGCGCGTTGCGGCCCGGCGACCGGCGAGGCTCGAACGCGTCTTCCACCGGCTTGATCGACGGATCGCCGATCGCCAGGCGCGAAATCTTGCGCGCCACCGAAAGATAACGGTCCAGCAGCGCGGGGGAAACCGACAGGACATCGCCGATGTTATCGAAACCATAGCCGGAGTCGTCCACCGGCAAAAGCGCCCCGGCGTTGATGTCCAGATCGAAAACGTCGCGAACCGCATTGCTGTATTCCGCGCGGTTGAGCCGATGGATCGCCGGACGCCCGGGATTCGGATGCGCGGCGGCGTCCGCATCCAGCGCGCCTTCGAGCCACTGGACGAACTCAGCGCCGGCCGCGGCGTCGGGACGAGGCAATCCGGGAGGCGGCATCTGACCGCTCTTCACCTTTCGAACGACTCGTTCGAGCAGCTCGGCTTTGTCGGCAACGCCCGAGAGATCCAACCCCTGCAACGTCACCCCCGCCGTTTTCAACTGGTTGTTATGGCAGCCGACGCAGTAGCGCCGGAGCAAGGCTTGACTCGCAGGAGCCCCGGTCTGCGCGTTGGCAAGGGGTACGGCGATCCCGAGAAATAAGGCGATGGTAGCTAAACGCATGGGGCAGTCTTGATCGTATCAAAAAACCGAAAAATCCAAAGGGCCCGCGCCTCTCGTCCGCGGCTTGATCATCGCCAACCCTGCTGCTTTTAGAGGTTAGACGGGGATTTGGGTAGCAGGATGATCACCTCTGTCGACTCGGACTCCTTGGTTTCGACTCGGATAGTCCCCTTATGTTGCTCGACTACGATCTGGTAGCTGAGAGACAAGCCTAGTCCCATCCCCGACCCGGGGGGCTTGGTCGTGAAGAACGGATTAAAGATCTTCAGGAGCATGTCCTTCGGAATCCCCGCGCCGTTGTCCCAAATCCGAATCTCCACCTCGGCGCCGATGCTCCGTGTGCTCACCCTCAGAGTGGCCTCAAAACTCTTTCCCATCTGGAGGCTCTTTTGATGCGCCGCGTAGCAGCCATTGTTGGCGATATTCAGAAATGCCCGCCTCAGATCGCTCGGTACAGCCTGGACCAGCGGCAGAGTGGGATCGTAGGAGCTCTCTATGGTGACGTTGAGGTTCGAATCCTGAGTGCGAAGCCCCTGATATGCCAGGTCGACCGCACCCGCCAGCAAAGCGTTAAGGTCCGTTGGTTCCCGCTGGCCGGCTCCGCGCGCATGCGCGAGCATCCCGCGGACGATGCTATCGGCCCGCTCCCCGTGACTGCGGATGCGTCGCAGGTTCGCGGTCAGAGTGGTCATGATTTCCTGCGCCTGGGCGCCGCCGGCATCTGATGGGAGCGCCTGGCGCAGCTCCTCGAGCAACTCCGTCGACACGTCCGCGAAGTTATTCACAAAATTCAGGGGGTTCTTGATTTCGTGTGCGATGCCCACGGTGAGAGTGCCCAGCGAGGCCATTTTCTCCTGCACCACCAGTTGCGTCTGTGCTTCGTCGAGTTGCTGTAGTGCTTGTTCCAACTCCGCTGTTCTGCGGCGCTCCCGATCCCTCAACCGTTTCTTTTCGAGGGATGCGCCGATTCGGGCCCTCAGAATGACGGGTTCGAACGGCTTCGTCAAGTAGTCCTCGGCCCCCATCTCGATGCAGCGGGCCACGCTCTGCGCTTCATCGAGCGCGGAAATCATGATCACCGGCAGATCGCAAAGGGATGGATTCTGCTTCAGCCGCGCCAGTACTTCGTAGCCGTCCATCTCCGGCATGATCACGTCCAGCAACATCAGATCAAAAACACCGGATTCGAGCTGCTGGAGCGCCTCCATGCCGTTGCCGGCTTCCTGTACCCAATGCCCTTCGCGCTCCAGCCGCCGCCGCAGTAAGTCCCGATTGGCGGCGTCGTCCTCGACCACCAGGAGTCGTCCGGTCAACTCTTCGGCAGCCTTTGGACACGGTGGCGCTGAAAGGGATTCGTTGGTTTCAGCAATCCGGCCGGGCTCGCAGTCCGGGGGCACCCACTGAACCGTGGAGAGTAAATTCCGCAACGCGTCCGAAATGCGGCAGGCATCGGCGAGCGCATCGGCGGCATCGAGATCGCGCAGCCGTCCGCCGAGCGCGATTGCGGCTTCCAACAATTGCTCCGCCTCGGGGCGGACTGCGGACTCGAGAGCCTCAAGTTGTTCCGAGGTCACGCCGTCGCCCGGGTTTGAAAGTGCTGCCTGGATCTGTTCGAGGAGCGCCCTTCCTCCAGCCTCGATTCCGGCCAGCGCGGGTGTGACCACACTGAAGCCACCTTGTTCGGCATCCTCCAACAGGATGGCGGTATAGCCCAGCAGTTGATTAAAGGGGGTGCGAAGCTCGTGCCGCAGATGTGCGAGCCTGTCGCCTTTGAGCGGAGCTTTCATGTGACCGGAGCTTTCATGATTTCCGGTGGGACACGAGGAGACGATCCATCTTGTCCAGGAGACGCGGCATTTCGATCGGCTTAGTGTCGTAATCGTCGCACCCGCATTCGAGGGCCTTGGCGCGATCTCCGGCCATGGCGTGCGCCGTGAGCGCGATTATGGGAATCCATCGCGTGGCTTCTTCCGCCTTCAGGATACGGGTCGCCCCCCAGCCGTCCAGCACTGGAAGGCTCATGTCCATCAAGATAATGTCGGGTAGTTCGCGGCGCGCCGTTTCCACACCCTCCTGTCCATCCGCGGCCACGGTTACTTCGAATCCGCGGCGGACCAGGCGGCGCGACAGCATATCGCGGTTCATCTCGATATCTTCGACCAGAAGAACTCTCGGCATCGCGGATCCCGTCAGCCCCGATAGCGCAAGGCCATCGCCGTAATATCGTCAGCCTGCGCGGCTCCAAGAGTGAAAAATCGTAGCGAGGTGAACAGGTCCAGAACCATTTGCTCCGCCGTTCCCGAAGCATGCAGATTTATGAGCTCCTTCACACGATCCTCGCCAAACCACTCGCTGATTCCGTTGGGCGCTTCGGTGATCCCGTCGGTGTAGAGCAACAGCCCGTCTCCCGGCTTCATCATCACCGTTCCGCTCAAATGCTTGTCGCGTGATTTCCTGGAAGTGTCGTGCAGCGGCCTGGCGCCACCGGATTTGGAATAGAAATACGGAACAGGGTGCCCGTTGTTTGCGAATTGCAATTGACCGCTCCTGGTATCCAAAACTCCATAGAACAATGTCAGGCACATGGAGGCGTGCTGTTGAGCCGCCAGAGTCTCGTCCAGATGCTGTAGACACGCGCCGGGCGTAGTCTCCCGATGCGCCGTCGCCCGCAGCAACGTCCGGGTGATCGCCGCGAAGAGCGCCGCGGCGACGCCGGTTCCGTTGACGTCGCCGATCATGAACGCCAGATGAGTTTCATCGAGAAGGAAATAGTCGAACAGGTCGCCACTCACACCTTTGGCGGGGGCCATGGCGGCGTGCAATTGAAAATCGCGACGTTCCGGGAAGGGAGATGAAGTACCCGGCAGCGTCCACTGCTGGATCCGAGCGGCGACTGTGAACTCATGCTGCAAAGCGATCAGGTCGTCCTGCGCCTGCAAGGATTTCTTTAATTGCGCAATCTGGGCCAGTCCTTTGCGAATAGTGAGCTCAAAATCCGCGAAGTCGATGGGCTTGGTCAGGAAATCGACGGCGCCACGGTTCATCGCCGTCCGGATGTTCGCCATGTCCCCGTAGGCCGAAACAATCACCGTCTTCCTCGGTTTTCCACACTCGTTCAGCCGGCCCAGCAGGGTTAATCCGTCCATGACCGGCATGTTGATGTCGGTCAGCACCAGTTCGATTCCCGGCTGCGCCACCAGGGTCTGAAGCGCTTCTTCTCCGTTGCTGCTGAAGAAAAATTCAAACTCGTTGTTGCGGATTTGCTGCCGCAGTTTCTGCCGGACCAGCAACTCCATGTCCGGTTCATCGTCCACCACCAAAATCTGATAAGGCATCAACGTATGCACGACCCCTAAGTTTTCATTTCGGCAATTGCGGACTGAGTAATAGACTCGTAAATTCCGATGCCCGTCACTTTGGAACAGCCTATATTGATCCCCGCGCAATGGTCCGATCAACGAGTGCAGATATGCGTCTTCTTCCCACTCTCGTCCCACGCTTCGCCGCCGAGGCCGATCGTGAACTCGCGCGGCGATCGATGGTCGGCTCCATGGCGTACGTCGTCCTGTTCCTGGTGCTGATGACGGTAACTCCGTACCGCGGTGATCATCCCATCCTGGTCGAAATTGCCGGGACATTGCTTTGTGCGCTGGGATTCGGCCGCCTGGCACTTGCGCTGTGGTTGCGGAGGAGCGCCGAACAATCCGTAGCCCATTGGCGTCTGGCGTTCGAGATCGCCACGTTTGCGTGCTCTCTTCTCTGGGGCCTGTCGTGTGGGACGACTCTATTTCTATACGGCACGGGGTGGACGGGATTCCTGATGCTCCTGATGACGGCCGGCGTGGTAAGCGGAGTACTGACTGCCCTGGCGCCGGATCTCCGGATCTGCAGAGTTTACTTGTTCACGATGCTTTCGCCGACGATCGTATGGGGCGCGCTACAGCACAATACTACCGGGACCACCATCGCGATTGTCATCGGTTTATATTTCCTCTACCAGCTGGTTCAGGCGAATCAGCAACACGCGTGGTACTGGACGGGCGTCGAGGATCGGGCGCTGCTCGAATCGCAGGCAGCGGAGCTGCGGGAAGCCAAAGAGACGGCGGATCTTGCCAACGACGCCAAGAGCCAGTTTCTGGCGAACATGAGCCATGAACTACGGACGCCGATGAACGCCATCATCGGCTATAGCGAAATGCTCGCTGAAGACGCCGTGGAGCGCGGTCTGGAGTTGTTCGTTCGCGACCTTGACAAGATCAATACCGCGGGGAAGCAGTTACTGGCTCTGATCAACGACATTCTGGATCTCTCCAAGATTGAGGCGGGCCGGATGGATCTCTATCTGGAGACGTTTGACATCGGGGAGATGCTTGAAGACATCTCGACAACCATGCAGCCCTTGCTCGACAAGAACTCGAATCAGCTGATTCTGGATCTGCCGCCCGCGATCGGAGGCATGCACGCCGACCTCACCAAGGTGCGCCAGATCCTATTCAACCTGCTGAGTAACGCTTCCAAATTCACCAAGTCGGGCGAGATCCGGCTGACGGTCCGCCGTTCGGTCCCGGACCTTGGTGAACAATGGATTGAACT
>JBEKOZ010000079.1:0-11509 GCA_049521275.1 Bryobacteraceae bacterium
GCCGATGGGGTTGTCTTCGCCGAACAACATTTTCGCGGTTTCCCGATTGACGATCGCCACACCGGGCGACCCCATATGGTCGCGCCGGTCGAACTCGCGGCCGGCAAGCATGGGGATGCCCATGGTGCGGAAGTAATCGGCGGAGACCACGCTGACGTCGCCGCCGGTAATCGCGCCGGGAGGCGCCGGCGGACGATCCGCGCGCTCATAGCCCGTCCCCGATGTCGGCTTGGTGGGCAAGGAGTGAATCGAGCTGGCCGATTTCACCTGGGGCAGGGCGCGGACGCGCTCCAACGTGTCTTGAACGACGGCGGCGCGGCGGGGCAGGTTGTCCGCGTACTTGCTGAAGATCAGCGTCATGCGCACCGTCAGCACATGATCGGCGCGATAGCCGGGGCTGACGCTGTTCAGCAGCATGAAACTGCGCAGCATCAGGCCCGCGCCGATGACCAGAACCACCGCGACCGCGATCTCCGATACCACCAGCGCGTGGCGCAGCCCGCGTCCCGCCGTCGAGACTGCGCGGCCACCCTGCTTGAGCACCTCGGCCAGTCGCGCGCGATCGACCTGAAGCGCGGGGAAGATGCCGAAGATCAGTCCACAGAGGAGCGAAACGGCGATCGAGAACCAGAGCACGGCCGCGTCCACGCCGATCTCGGTGCGCCGCGGAAGGTAGCCCGGAGGCAACATGCGCATGATCGCGGGCACCGACCAGTAGGCCAACAGGACGCCGAGCACTCCTCCGGCGAGCGCCAGCAGCAGGCTCTCAATGGCCGTCTGTTGCAGCAGGCGCCCACGGCTCGCGCCCAGTGCGACTCTCACGTTCATCTCGCGCTGACGCCCGGCGGCGCGCATCAGGAGGAGGTTTGATACGTTGGCGCAGGCGATCAGCAGCACAAACGCCACCGCGCCCAGCAGCACGATCAAAATGGCGCGCGACTTTCCTACGGTCTGCTCCATCAGGGGCACCACCAGCGCGCTCCAGTTGGCGTTCATATCCGGGCGTTCCCGCGCCGTTTGGGCCGAGACGGCTTCCATGTCGGCTTGCGCCTGCGCGACCGATACCCCCGGTTTTAAGCGGGCCACCGACTGGTAATTCCGCCCATCCCTGGCGGCTTGCGCGGGATCGAGGCGCATCGGCGCGTAAAGATCGGCGCCTGTCGTCGGGAACCGGAAACCCTCCGGCATCACGCCAATGATCTCCACGGGCGAGCCTTCGAGGTTTATCTTTTTCCCCAGCGCCTCGACCTTCCCTCCAAAGCGGCGCTGCCACAGGCCGAAGCTCAGCACGCAGACGGCGGGGGCGCCGGGAACATCGTCCGCGGGCGCGATGGTGCGTCCGAGGATCGGCGCGGTGCGCAGGATTTCGAAGAAACCGGCGGTGATCCGCATGCCTGGAATCTGCACTGGTTCGCCGTCTCCGGAGAGATTCATCGAGATCGCATAGATAGCCGAGATCTGGGTGAAGGAGCGGTTGTGGGCGCGCCAGTCGAGGAAATTCTGGGTCTGGATCACGTTCGAACGCCCGAACGGCTGGCGCTCCCAGACCATCACCAGCCGGTCCGGCTCAGGGAAGGGAAGTGGGCGGAGCAAGACTGCGTTCACGACGCTGAAAATCGCCGTGGTGGCGCCAATTCCCAGCGCCAATACGGCGATCGCGGTAACCGCGAAGCTGGGAGATTTACGCAACAGGCGCAGCGCGAACCGGGCATCGCGCCCGATAGCTTCGAGCGCGGTCCAACCCCAGGTTTCGCGTGTGGATTCGCGCGCCAGCGTCACGTTGCCGAAGGCGCGCCGGGCGCCCTCCGGGTCCTGACCGCGCTCGCGAAGAAGTTTCGCTTCCTGATCCAAGTGAAACTGCAATTCCTCATTGAGTTCCCGTTCTTCGCGGGATTTCCGCCAAAACCACATCGCAGCCTCCTATGCCGGTTTCATAATTCGAGCGATCGCCTCTACTAAATGGTTCCAACGCGTCTCCTCGACCGCGAGGCGTTTCTTGCCCCTGGCGGTGAGGCGATAATACCGGGCGCGTTGCTTGTTCTCCGTCATCTTCCATTCGGCCTGGATCCATCCCTGTTCGCGAAGGCGATGCAGAGCGGGATAAAGGGACCCGTGCTCCACCTTCAGGACCTCGAGCGATGTGGCGCGGATCGCCACGCTGACTCCGTGTCCATGCTGGGGGCCCCATTGGAGCGTGCGCAGAATTAACATGTCCAGGGTGCCTTGCAACAGTTCGATCTTTTCGGCCATAGCAGGTAGTAGACAGGCTACCACAAAGGTGGTTGGACGTCTACTACCTGGTTTGGTTAGGGGGCGAAAAATTGGGGACAGCCTGCTCTGTCCACGCGGCGCAAAGACGGCGCCTTGGGACAGAGTAGGCTGTCCCCAATTTTTCGCACATCGTGTTAGGCGGCGGATTCGAGGCGGTGCTCGTAGGCTTCCTCGGCCAGGAGTTCGCGGGCGCGAGTGCGTGCGCCTTCGTCGATTTGCTGGTCTGAAAAAACGAAGCCATGCTCGGAGGGATTATAGGTTTCTCCTTGGGATTCACACATTTCCATGATGTCGAGGAGGCTGTTCAGGTCTCTCTTTTCCTCGGCTCGGCGGGTTTTCTGGAGGTCGCGGAGTTGCGCTACTGTCCGTTCGAACTGGCGGGACAGGCGCTGGCTGTGCATGCTGAGGTTGGCTAAGGCTTTCGACTGGCTCTCGAGTGCCGCGGCGATGGCGAGGGCGCCGGCGATGGGGTCGCATTCCTGGGTGATGCCGAGGATGAGGAGATTGGTTTCGAGCGCGGCGACCCGGTTCAGGCGCCAGGAGGCGTCGGCGAGGGCTTGGACCAAATTGGCCTCGGTTGCGCCTTTTGGATGGTACTCATCGGTGAAGGATTTCAGATGGAGCTGGTACGCGTGCAAGTCTTCAGTAGGCATGACGACGATTTGGCCGGTGAGTCCGTGGCGGAGTGCGTTCAGGGAAGATTGTTTTTTGCCGGCCTCGGTTTTGGGTCCGGTGGAGTGCTGTGCATTTTCACGGTTGATTTCTGCTCGGTTAGGTGTCGACATGTTGGTTTCCTTTTCTGTTTGTTTATCGCATCGGGAGAAACGAGGGGAGCTTGGGTGGAAGTGGGAGGTGGTTGAAAAGTCAGGAGTTGGGGGTGGGGAATTGGAGTGTTCGATGGCAACGCATGGCGCTGCCCCACAATGACAAGACAATATTGCCGGGACGAGGCGTGCGCCACGTCGTGCTACTTCGCGAGCGAGCGTTTTTTTAGCTCGGCGCGAATTTGTTTGAGGTAATCCTCCATCATTTCCTGCTGCACCGGAACCTTGCTGCCGGGCTTTACGGGAGGGTACTTCGAGACCGCCTTCTGCTCCGTCTCTTCCGCGTGTACATAGTCGCCGACGCCCGCATAGGCTTCTGCGAGCACGTGGAGACTCAGCTCGTCGGCATTCAATTCGACGGCGCGCTTTGCGTACGGAAGCGCGGTTCGCGGATCGCGAAGATCGGCGGGATCCGTGGTGACGGCCAGCCACGCGTAGTTATAAATCTGATCGTGGTTCGCGTCCGGCAGATCGGCGAGCTGCCTGGCGATCTCGAGCGAACGCTTGGCGTCGCGCCGCGCCTCCACCGGATTACTGGGCAGTTCGGCGCTGGCGAGGTAGCTCAACGTCTCGGCGAGTCTCTGCCGGTTCACGACGTTTTTGGGATCGGACTGGATCAACGAGTCCAGCAGCCCGGCGGCGAGCCGGTAGTATTTCAGGGCCTCCGGCATGTTCCTGAGCGGGTCGTAATACATGTCGCCAAGGTTTTTGTAGCTGACCATCAGATCGTTTTGCGCCTTCCCGTTGGTAGGATCGGCGCGCAGCGCCTCTTCCGCCGGCGCGATCCCCTCGCGATAGCTTTCGAGCGCTCCTTTGGTGTCGCCGAGAAGCCTCTGCGCGTTCGCAATCTTGTCGAGCACCAGCCCGGCCAGAGAACGCGCGAACGCGTTGGTTGGATCGGCGCGCGAAGCCTCCAGCGCGCTCTGATAGATCTCCTTATATTTCGGTAAAGCCGCGGCTGGGTCCTCATACGCAGTAAGATCGACAAGCTTCATTTGAAAGAGAATCCGCGAACGGGTAATTCCCGCGGCCAGCTTGTGGCCCGGCGGAACATCCGGCAACACTTCGAGGCCATGCCGGTACGCCACCGCCGCTTCGCTCTTGTGGCCAAGATTGATGGCCTGCGCGCCGCCGAGAACATCGCCCTGCGCATCGTACGCGCTGGCGAGATCGAACCGGGCCTGCGGGTCATCCGGAGTCATCGCCAGAGCCTGGCTGTACAAGCGCACCGCCTCATTCATCTCACTCAGCCCTTCCGGTCCTTTTCCCGCGAACGGCAGCACGATCCCCAGTTTTTGATGAATGCGTGCCGTTTCCTGTAGCGCATTGATGTCTTTTGGATTGCGCTTCAGCAGCGCGTTTCCGAGCAGCAGAGCTTTCCGGTAACTCTCCAGCGCCTTGGTGATGTCGCCCAGGTTGGACACGAACGGATTCCCTTCCACATCGCCGATCTTGACGTATCCTTCGGCGAGCTCCTGTTGTAATGAATCCTTCAAACGGGAGTTGCTCATCGGCGCGCTGGCCAGGCGGTCGAGATATTCCGTACCCGTTCTGGCGATCAGCTCGCGCGCGGGCGTGGAGCCAGAAAGGTTCTTAATCGCGTCGTGCACGTCGAAAATAAACGTGTGCGCCAGTTTGCGAACATCTTCGAACCGGCTCTCCGCGAGCGATCGCTCATTGCGAGCCTGCCGGAACGCGATCGTCGTTACGATCAACCCCGCCAGCAGAGACAACACCGCAACCGCTCCAAGCGTTACGGGAACGACATTCCGGCGGACGAATTTCTCCGCCCGATAGCGCAATGAATCTTCGTGCGCCGACACCGGAAGATTCGCCAGATGGCGGTGCAGATCCTCGGAAAACTGTTCGACCGAGGCGTAGCGGCGCTGCGGCTCCTTGCGCATGGCCTTGAGCAGAATATTATCGAGATCCCCTTTGAGGCGGCGCGCCAGGCGATCGGGCTCGGTCGATCGCTTGCGGCTCAATTCCTCGATGCGCGAAGGCGGTTGCGCCGCGCCCCGATCGGTTCTTGTGATCGCGGTGCTGGGCTTGTCCGGCTCCTCCTCGCAGATCACGCGCGCCAGCTCGTGCGGGGTCGACGACTTCACGCGATACGGCCGCCGGCCCGTGAATATCTCGTAAAGGACCACTCCCAGTGAATAGATATCGCTCGCCGTGGTGATCGGTTCGCCGCGCACCTGCTCCGGACTCGCGTAGGCCGGCGTCATGATGCGATCCTCGGCACGCGTCGCGTTCACCATGGTGGCCATCATTTCCGGCTTCAGGATTTTCGCGATTCCAAAGTCGAGCAGCTTCGGCACGCCTTCCGGAGTCACCAGAATATTGCTCGGCTTCAGGTCGCGGTGGACGATCAGATTCTGGTGCACGTACTGCACGGCGGAGCACACCTGGCGGAACAGGGTGATTCTTTCGGCGACGGTCAAACCGTGGCTGTCGCAATATTGATCGATCGGCGTGCCCTCGACGTAATCCATCACGAAGTAGGGTTCGCCGTTGGGAGTGGAGCCGCCGTCCAAAAGGCCCGCGATATTGGGATGATCGAAGGACGCGAGAATCTGCCGCTCGTGCCGGAAGCGGCTCAAAACCTCCTGCGCGTTGACGTCGGCGCGCAGAATCTTCAGCGCCACGCGCTTCTTGAACTGATCATCGGCGCGGCCCGCTAAGTACACCGCACCCATGCCGCCGCGGCCGATCTCGCGAATCACCTGGTAAGCGCCGAAGCGCTGCCCCTCCATGCTGGGCGCCAGATCCGGAGCAGGCGGGACGTAGTCCGAGGTATCGGAGGAAGTCTCCGAGTCGCGAATTGTCGGATCGTCTTCTCCAGGCATCTGGGGACTAACATTTATGGTCGCATCGTCGCGGTGGCACTGGCGAGCGGTGGGCACAGGGAAGGCGTCGAGATGAGTCTCGACGCGGGACGCACGAGTGCGTGCGCCACAAAACACGGGACCGTGTTAGTGTAGAAATCCAAAGGAGCTGCCGTGCACCGTTACGCCTTATTCCTGCCCCTTATTCTTTCGGCCCAGAGTCCCCGTCCGATGACGCTGGTCGATGTGATGAACGTCCCGCAGATCAGCGATCCTCAAGTCTCCTCCAATGGACGCGAGATTCTGTATGTCCGGTCGGAGTCCGATTGGAAAGCCAATCGCCGCATCGGCCACATCTGGAAAGTGAATTCCGATGGCTCCGGCGCGGTCCAGATGACCAGCGGAGCCGACGGCGAGAACAGCCCGCGCTGGTCCCCCGACGGCTCGAGCATCGCGTTTATCGCCAAGCGCGATACCGGAGCCGAAGCGGTCAGCCAGATCTATCTTATTCCGACGGCGGGTGGCGAAGCCCGCGCGCTTACGTCGCATTCGACGGCGGTGACGAACATCACCTGGTCGCCCGACGGGGCGCTGATTTACTTCCGCGCCGCTGATCCAAAATCCGACGAGCTGAAAGCGCGGGAAAAAGTGAAAGACGACGTCTTCATGTTCGACGAGGACTATCAGCAGCAACATCTGTGGGACGTCGCCGTCGCGTCCAAGACAGAGCGCCGTATCACGCAAGGGGATTATTCGGTGCTGGGATACAACCTTTCGAACGACGGCAAGAAAATCGTCTACCACCGCGCGCCTACGCCGCTGATCGAAGATTCCGATCTGAGCGAGGTATGGCTGATGGACGCGGCCGGCACCGGCATGAAGCAGATCACACACAACCAGGTGCAGGAATCGGACGCGACTCTTTCCCCCGATAATTCGCAGGTTCTGTTTCTATCCCAAGCCAACCAGAAGTTCGAGACCTACTATAACCGCAAGGTTTTCGTCGCGCCCGCGGGCGGCGGCGACGCGCGGGTGCTGATGCCCAGCCTCGCCTATGAGGTCGAGAAGGCGTCCTGGTCGAAGGACGGAAAGAATATATTTTTCCTGGCCAACATGGGCGTCCACACGGAGTTGTTCAAGGTCGCGCTGATGAATCCGAAGCCGGAGCAGCTTACCAGCGGCAAGCACACTCTGGCCGGCTGGACCATGTCCACGACGGCGAACGAGCACATCTACACGTCGAGCGAAATGACCAGTCCGGGCGAAGTGTGGATCTCGGGCGTCGACGGCTCATCGCCTCCGAAGAAAGTGACGTCGGTGTATGACTATCTGCCGCGCGAGTTCAATCTGCCACGGCAGGAGCGGGTCGAATGGAAGGGCGCGGACGGGACGACGGTGGAGGGTCTGCTGTACTATCCGCTCGATTACCAGGAAGGCAAACGTTACGCGCTGGCGGTGCAGACGCACGGCGGCCCGCAGGCATCCGACAAGTACGGTTTTGGCGGCGGTCAGAATTTCGTGCCCGTGCTCGCGGCCAAAGGCTACGCGGTCCTGCAGCCGAACTATCGGGGCAGCACCGGCTATGGCGACGATTTCATGCGCGACATGGTGGGGCATTACTTTCAAAACGCGCATCTCGATGTTCTCGCCGGCGTCGATTACCTGATCGCCAGGGGCATCGCCGATCCCGAACGCCTGGTCAAGATGGGCTGGAGCGGCGGCGGTCACATGACCAACAAGATCATCACCACCACCGGCCGGTTCAAGGCCGCATCGTCCGGAGCAGGCGCGGCGAATTGGATTTCCATGTATGCGCAAAGCGACGTCCGCACCTACCGCACCCCATGGTTTGGAGGAACGCCGTGGCAAAAGAACGCGCCGATCAGCGTGTATTGGGATAACTCGCCGCTGAAGGACATCGCCAAGGTGACGACACCCACTATCTTTCTGGTCGGCCAGAACGACGTACGCGTGCCCGAGCCGCAGTCCGTGGAAATGTATCGCGCCTTGAAAAGCAATGGAGTTCCGACGCATCTCTACGTCGCGCCACGAGAGCCTCACGGCTGGGCCGAATTACACCATGTTCTTTACAAAATGAATGTCGAGCTTGCCTGGTTCGAAAAGTATGCCACGAACCGGCCGTACGAGTGGGAGAAAGCTCCTTAGAGCGGTAGTGTTGCCCCTTACGCCATTTGTTTACATCTGTCACGCGATTGTAATAGAAAACTTGGTGAATAGTAGGTTTCAGCCCTAGCACCTCTAGGGAAACTCGTCTTATAATCGAACATCAAGGCCATGTCGCTCTCTGGGCGCGGCCTGACGTTTGACGGGTCGCACATAAAACGAAAATCGCAGTAGGTCTGCGTTGGAGGATTGTTTTCATGAGGATACGTAGTCTCGCCAGTTTCACTTTCTTACTGTGCTTCAGTCTGGTATTTTCCATCCCAGCCGTGGCGCAAACGATTTTAGGATCCATCACTGGAACAGTTAAGGACGCCACCGGCGCAGCCGTTCCCGCCACGGCGGTCATCGCGGAAAACATCGCCACGAATTTAAGAGTGACGGTGCATTCGGACAACAACGGTTCGTACCTGATTCCGAATCTGCCGGCGGGGATGTATAAGCTGACGTTCAAGAGAGAAGGATTTGACGCGGAACTGCACACCGAGGTGCCGGTGAATGGCGATCGCACGACCACGGTGGATTCGAGCCTGAAGGTCGGCCAGGTGAGCACGTCGGTGGAAGTGACCTCGGTGCCGCTGATGAATCAAGTGGACACGACCAATGGCTACGTGGTGGGTCAGCTGACGTTGGAGTCGACGCCGCTGGGCACGGGCAGTTTTACACAACTGGCGATCATGAGCCCGGGCGTTCATGCGGATTTGCTGGCTGGCGCGGGAGGCAATGCGGGACTTGGGAATCAGGCTATTATCTCCAACGGGCAACGTCAATCGAGCAACAGTTTCTCCATGAATGGAGTGGACACCAACAATCTGTTCAACGGGAGTTCGAGCAGCCAGGTGACCGAGAATCGTTTCGTGCTGAATACCGGCGAGGCCTTCGGCGCGGGCGGCGAGATTCAAACCAACACCTCGGTCACCGACGCCATTGGACAGGCGCTGCCCACGCCGCCGATAGAGGCGATTCAGGAAATCACGGTAAATTCGTCGATGTACGACGCCTCCCAGGGAGCGCACAGCGGCGCGCATATCGGCGTGGTGACCAAATCCGGCGGCAACCAGATTCATGGCGCCCTTTACGAATATTGGGGAAACAGCGTTCTGAACGCGGCGGCGTTCTTCTACAACGCGTCCCCTGCGATCACCACCAAGGTTCCCTATCTGAATCGTAACCAGTTCGGGGGCGTTATTGGCGGGCCGATTAAGAAAGACAAGCTGTTTTACTTTCTCTCCTATCAGGGCATACGGGTGGACGACGCCTCGGGTTCCCAGAAGGAGGTAACGGTGCCGCTGGGGTTGAGCGGCGACCGGAGCACGACGGGGATCCTCAACGCCCTTAATTCGAGCTACAACACAAGCATCACCGCGACGCAGTTGAATCCGGCCGCCGTTGGCATTTTGCAGGCTAAACTTCCCAATGGACAGTATCTGGTTCCAAGCGCGCAGATTACCAATCCGTCGCAGGCGCAGGCATTGGGCTACGACGCCTTCGAGCAGGGTCCGAATACCACCGCGAATGTGGACCAGGGAATCGCGAACATCGATTACGTAGTCAACGACAGGGACCGGCTGGGCGCTAAGTTTTATGTCCAGCAGAATCCGACGGTGAGTCCATTTGGCGCGGTGGGCGCGCTGCTCGGCTTCGGGCAGACGCTTTCGGCGGGGAGCTACGTAGGGTCGGTTCAAAATACGGTGATCCTGTCGCCGTCGCTGACCTGGTCGCAGCGCGCGGGATTCACGCGGCTATGGGCCTACGCCAATACCTCCCAGGCGGTCACGGCGACTGATGTCGGCATCAGTTTACCGACGTCGACCTCATTCCCGCAGATCGAAATCAACAGCGCCGATCCGACCATCGCGGAAGGCCTGGAGTACGGGCCGAGCGCGAGCTTCGGCAACGCCGGCATTTATCAAAATCAGTGGGAATACGGGACGACGCTCAACTGGGTGAAGGGACGCCACACGCTGCAATTTGGCGGGCAGTTGGATCAAACCCAGCTCAACGTGGTCAACAACAACACGACCACGGACACCCTCGACTTCAAGACGTTTTTGACATTTGCCGAGGGGACCGTGAGAACGGGTACGGATTCGGAGGAGTTCGCGGGATCGGCCGCGCGCTATTACCGGTCGAATACGCCGGGGCTGTATGCCACCGACAGCTGGAAGGTTCGCAGCAATTTGACCGTGACGGCAGGCGTGCGCTGGGATTATGAGGGTCCTTTGACGGAGAAATATGGCAGGCTGACGGGTTTCAATCCCAGCCTCTACTCTTATAACGCCGGCACCGATACGATCGTGAATTCGGGTCTGGAGATTGCTTCGAACAATGCGCAGTATGGGACGGCGGGGGCCGGCAAGTCCCTGCTGACGCAGCATCAGTATGCGTTTTCGCCAAGGCTGGGTTTCGCATGGTCGCCGATGTCCAAATTGACGGTGAGGAGCGGGTTCGGGATGTATTACGATCGCGGCGAGTTATTCAGTGAGTTCTCCCCGACCGCGGGTGGAGGGTTCAACGGCCCGTTCGGCGTAACACTGGCTCCTCCGTTCGTGCAGCCGATTGAAGCACCCAAGGGTGCGACTTTGAGCAGTCCTTTTGGCTCGGCGCCGCCCGCGCAGCCGCCGGGAAGCGCAGCGGCATTTACCGCGCTGTTGCCGAACATGGCGCAGACCATCAACGGCAACTGGCCGGCGGGCAATCTGTTCGGTCCGTTCCTGTTCGGCGGCTACGATATCAACAATAAACTGCCGTACACCGTCAACTGGAGCTTCGATCTTCAATATCAGTTGTCGAACACCTGGCTGTTCAAAGCCGGTTATGTCGGCAATCACGGCAACCACGAGGTGCTTCCGATTCCGTTCAACCAGCCGAATATCGCCTCGGCGTCAAATCCGGTGAACGGGCAGACAACGAATTATGGAGCGGTCTGCGGCACTTCCGACACGCCCATTTGTACGAACGAATATTCGGGGAACGCGGTGGTGCGCGTGCCTTATATCGGCTATGACATGAATTCCGTGCTGTACGAAGCGAATGGATCTTCAAACTATAATTCGCTACAGCTTCAAGCGCAGAAACGCTTGTCCTTTGGACTGACCTTCACGGCGTCCTATACGTGGTCGCACTCGCTTGACGAACAGAGCGGCGAGGGACTTTTCTTTACGGGGAACAATCCGCTGATTCCGAAATCCAATTATGCTTCCTCGGATTTCGATCAGACTCACGTATTTCTGATCAACTACAGCTATATGATTCCGAAGGTCACTTCGAACCAAGCCCTCGGTTATCTGGTGAATGGCTGGGGTATCAGCGGGCAGACCGTGGCGCAGAGCGGACAGCCGTATAGCGTCTACGATTACTCAGGATCAGTGGCGAGCCTCTACTACGGCACGGACATTGAACTCG
>JBEKOZ010000080.1:0-11470 GCA_049521275.1 Bryobacteraceae bacterium
CCGATTCGCATCGGCTTGTACGACTCCTATGGCGGGTCCATGCCGTCGGGCTGGACGCGCTGGCTGTTCGAACAATATGAGTTCCCGTTCGAGGTGGTGTATCCCAGCGCTTTGGACGCGGGCGATCTGAAAAGTAAGTTCGACGTGATCGTGTTGACGGACGGCGCGGTTCGGCGGGGCGGCGCGGGTGGACGCGGAGGCGGTGGACGCGGCGGGCAGACGCCGGAGTCGGTCCCTGAGGAGTATCGCGAACGCCTGGGCAGCATTACCGACGCCAAGACGATGCCCGCGCTGAAGAAGTTTGTCGAGTCCGGTGGATCGATCGTGACGATCGGCAGTTCAACCAGCATTGCCGAAGTTTTCGGAATTCCGGTGAAGAACTATCTCACTGAAATGGGGCCGGACGGGAAGGAGCGGGCGCTGCCGGGCGAGAAGTTCTACATTCCCGGGTCGCTGCTGAAGACCAATATTGATAACACCAATCCATTGGCGTATGGCATGGCGCCGCAGGTGGACGTGTTTTTCGACAATAGCCCGGTGTTCCGGCTGGAGCCGACGGCGGAGATGAAGAAGACCAATGCGGTCGGTTGGTTCCAGGGGTCCGAAGTGCTGGATAGTGGCTGGGCGTGGGGCCAGCAGTATCTGGACGGAGGCACGACGATCGCGGAGGCGACGGTGGGAGAAGGAAAAGTGGTGCTGCTGGGGCCGGAGGTGAACTTCCGCGATCAGCCGCACGGGACGTATAAGCTGCTTTTTAACGGATTGTATTACGGGAGCGCTAAGTCGGCGGCGTTACAGTAGGCACAATACGGCCTTGCGAGAAGTCGTGCGCGGCCAGCTGACCTTTAAAGATCAACCGGCCGCCAATGGATTGAGCCGCCCGCTAGGCTTGGAACAAGTCCAACCTTCCGGTGCCAGCCCTCTGAATTGTTTATGGAATCGATCCCAAGTTACCTCCGTTTCCAGAGGCTCAGGACCATCGCAATACGACATTTCTCGGCCGAGAAAAACCTGTCAAAGTAGCCCGATGGAGGACTACCTCTGCTTGGAGGGTACAGGAGGGAAAAGAAGTGCGGTCACGCAAAGCACGTTAAGTTCGCAAAAGGGAAGAGGGATAAGTTTTCGTGCGGACGTGTGATCGTGGGACTCCGGTCCGCATGCTTACGGCGGTTCAGGGCCCGGGCGGGGAACCGCTCCCTACGGTCACGGCTCGGACGCGTCAAAAATAAACCCGGCGGAGCACGATTGCATCCGCCGGGGCTTCTTTCCTCGTGTTCAATTTGATCTAACGCCGGCCGCGCGCGTATCCGCCACGAGCGTACCCGCCACCCCGGTAGTATCCGCCGCCGTAATATCCGCGAGCGTATCCCCGGTATGCGTAGCCATAGCCGCCGTAGCCATAACCGTAACCATAGGCCGGATAAACCGGCGCGACATAGCCTCCATAATAGCGAGGCCCATAATAATAGCCCGGGGCGGCATAAACACCTACCCGAACCGCAGGACGAGCGTAACCATAGCCCCGTCCATAAACGACGGCCGCCGGCGCAAGCGCCGCGAAGGACGCCAGAAGCAGAACCAACATCAAGAATTTCTTTGCCATAATCGCCTCCTTACAGTATGAGCGATGCTGCGTAGCTCATATTAGTTCCGAAAGCTATTTTAATCCACTTTTTTCCGCAGGACGCTATACTAACGGCTTGCGGTACTGGATTCCACTCGCGATTGGACTCGCCGGCGCGTGTGTCGCGCAGACAGAAGATTCGTCTTTTCAGCGAGGTGCGGCACTCTACCGCGCCGCCGATTGCCGCGCCGCGATCCCTCTGCTGGACCGTTCGACGCCAACCAACCCGCGCGCCGCTCTGCTTCTTGGCCGATGCTATTTCGAAGCGCAGCAGTGGGTGCAGGCGGCCGATGCGTTCGCCGCTTATCGGAAATCGGCGCCTGACGACCCTGAAGCGGCCATTTTACTGGCTCGTGCCCAGGAGCGGGCAGGCTTCGGCGACACAGCCATAGCTATCCTCAACGATTTCTTGAAGTTACATCCGAATGAACAATCCGCGCGGACTGCTTTGGGCGACCTTTCCATCCGCCTCGGCCGCGGACCCGACGGCGGATCGCAGTATCAAGCGGTTCTGCGCGAGCTGCCAGGCGACCCGGGAGCGCGCATCGGCCAAGGCCTGCTGCTGTTGCACGAAGAAAAATGGCAGGCGGGCATCGATCAGTTGCAAAAGGTGCGCGCGGATGTGCCGGAAGACAGCCGGGTGCTTTCCGGCATCGGCTCGGCATATGCGGCGCTCGGGATTTGCGAGCGCGCGGTGGATCCTCTGCGGCTCGCGCTGGACCTTTCGCCCGACGATTACGCGCTGGCGAAAAAGCTCGCGACCTGCGATTCGAAACTGAAGCGATGGAGCGCGGTGCTCGGCGCACTGCGCTCCGGAAACATCGAGGAAGCGCGCGATGAAGAAGCAACTCGCATGGTGGTCGAAGCCTACTCGGGCAGCGCCGACCTTGCCGAAGCGGAGAATTACTGCCGCTGGGCGATCATCGCCGCGCCCAAGAATTTGACCGCGCACCTGAGCCTCGGCAACCTGCTCTACACCGGCAAGCGAATCCGCGAAGCCTACGCGGAATATGGGGAGGTGGTGAAGCTCAAGCCGGATTCGCCCGAAATCCACGAACGCATGGGCGACATTTCGATGGAGCAGAAAGATCCTTCCGACGCCCGCGCGCACTACGAAGCCGCCGTCGAATCCGCGAAGGCCACCGACACCGCGCGCATGAAGCTGGCCCGCTTGTGCCTGGCCTCGGACGATTTGAAATGCGTGACGCAGGCGATCGCCCGCGTGACGGCTCCGGCGCTTCTGGTGCAGGCGAAAACGCTGCGCGTCCAAGTCGAATATAAATCGGAGAATTGGGATCAGGCTGGTCTGCTGGCTAACGAACTGCTGGCGAGCGACCCCCAAAATTCCACGCTGCTGAGAATCGCCGCCGACGTCGCCGCGCGTCAGAACAAGCCCGTCGAAGCGGCCGATCTGTACGAACGGGCACTCCAGGTCGAGCCGACGAACAAGGATTTCGTCTATCGCCTGGCCGGTCTTTATTCCAACTTCGAGGAGCTGAAGGACCGGCTGCCGCGCGCGGTCGCGCTGCTCACCGATTTTCTGCAAAAGGTCCAGCAGGACGCCGAGGGGTATCTGTTGCTCGGCAACGTGTACCGCAAGTTGAACGATCTGGATAACGCCAAGTTGAATTTCAAAACCGGTTTCGACAAGATCCAGCCGCCGATTCCGCCGCGTCTTTCCTGGGCTTACAATGCCTACGGTGTGCTGCTGTATAACGAGAATAAATTCGACCAGGCGTATCCTTATGAGACGCAAGCAGTGCAGCTGAATCCCAATGACGAGGCTTCGCAGCTCAACTTCGCGCTGCTGTGCCTGGAACTTGGCAAAATGGATGAATTGAACAGCGCACGCGACAAACTGGTGGCGATGAATTCGTCGCAGGTGGCGGCGCTCGATGCGGAAATCGAGCGCAAGAAAAAGAGGAAGCCGTGAGACGCGCGTTCATGTTTCATGCGCCTGCTGAAGCTGGGCTGCGGGTTGAAGAGGCTGCGGAAAAACTCGTAGAGATCGCTCCCTATGGTCGCGGCTCGGAAACGGCGTTACGTAGGATCAATCGCTTACTGAGCCGCGACCGTAGGGAGCGATCACCGGCCCGGCGCTACATCCTCTTACTCCTCATGATCGCGCCGCTGGCTCTCGCGCAAAGTGTCGTCGTCGGCACGCGCAATACGGATGGCAAGATTTCCTTCGAGGCGGTCGAGGATTTTCAGATCAACCAGAGTCGCAAAATCCGCCTGCTTCCCGAACAGAAGGACGATGTCGATCCGAACGCCCTGCGCAAGCTGAACAAGATCGATCTCGCGCAAGCCGGCCTCATTCGCAACGATGGAACCGGGCGCCTGGTGAGCCTGAACGGTCCAGGCGCGCCCCGCGACATCGTGGTTCCGGAGAATCTCAACATCCGCACGTCTACTCCCGTCAAGGACGTACCCGGCCGTCTGGGTCTCTCGCTGGTGCGAAATAAAAAGACCAAGCAGGCCGATCTGATCGCACCCGAGCTTTTTGTCGTGGTGCTGTTCGGCAACACGCCGGACGAAGCGGTGCGCGATTTCGTCGGCAAGGATTGGGCTTTCCTCAATCCCGACGAGCAGCTTCAGGCCATGCGAGGATTCGTCGCGTCGTTTCCATCGTCGCCCGCCGCCAAAGTATTTCGCGATTCGATCGAGCGCCGAATTACCGCCGGCCTCGCCCGTTTTGAAGAAGGCGGACCGTTCAGCGATATTCTGGTCACCCGGGGGTTTAGCGAACTTGCTCGCCAGGCGTTCCCGGGCGATGCGCCGCTCGCGGCCCTCGACGATCGCGTCGCCGGCCGCATCAAGTTCGTTACCGACCGTCCGAAGCTGCTCCGCTCTTTGGCCGCGCTCGGCGATTGGGACACTCTGCTCGATCGGTATCAGGATTTCGAGCGCTACGAATCGTCCTTCCCGGAGATGCAATCCCTGCATCGGGAGGCGCTGGAGGAGAGTGTCCGCATGCACGCCCGCCGCGCTCGCGCGCTCGAGCAGCGCAGCGATTTCGCTCGTGCCGCGCGCGAGGCGTCGGCCGCATTGCTGCGCGATCCGTCGAATCAGGAAATTCGAAAGCTGCTGGGCGATGAGAATGTGCTGGCCTCGCAGGGGGAGGCACTGGCAAACGCGTCGCGCCGCAAGGTTCTTCCGCGAGGCATGCCCGCCGATATTCGCTTCGGCAATGCGCTCAACTATGCCGACCGCGCCATCGCCGACAAGGATTTCAAGAAAGCACAGCAATCGATTCAAGATGCCGAGCGTGAGAATCCCGGCGCGCCGGAGGTCATTTTGCTGCGCGCGAAACTGCTCGCAGCCGAGGGGCGCAACGCCGAAGCGATTCCGTTGCTCGATCAGTACGACCGCCTCGTCGCCAACTCCACCGAGCGCGAAAAAGGTTACGACGTGCGACGCCAGGTGCTTTACGACCTCGATAAACTCAAGGAAAGCACCAGGCAGCAGATCGCCGAGCTGCTGAAGGACGGCCAATATTCCAAGCTCGACGAAGTGCTGCGCAAAGCCCTGATTATGGACGGCGAGGATCCGGAATTTCTGTATCAGGGCGGTGTTGTTGCGGCGGTTCTGCGCGACGCCGAGCGCGCGAAAATCATCCTCGCCGAGTTTATCGCTCACTCCAACGCCATCGGCGTCGACCCGCGCCAACGCGAACGGGCGCGCCGCATCCTGAGTATCGTCAAGGAGCAGAAACCGGCCGCCGGACGCAAGCCCGAGGGCCTGTTTTACGATCCGCAAAGTCTCGCCTTCCAGATTCCCCTCGACAGCGTCACTGCGAGTAAAGTCCACATGGCGTTCAACTGGGCCAACGGCCGCCTCGATTCCATCCGCACCACTTTCGATGACGATAAAGGCGCGCAGTTGTACCGGGCGCTGGTGGTCGCCGGAGCCGCCGATTCAGGTGCGGTCGGCGCCGCGTCTACGGAAAACCCGGGCAACTTTTTCTTCGAATATCATCCTTCCGGAGCGTTGCGCGAGGTGCTGCCGAAGAAATATCCTCCCACCGCTCAGAAGGCTTACAGCGTGCACATCGCTCATGATGCTAAAGGACGCGCTCTGCTGATTGACGACGATGGACATCCTGAAATTGTCCTGCCCGATCATCCTTACATCGACCCCGCCGTGTTGGCGGTTGTCGAGGGCGCGCCGGTTACTTCGGTGATCTCCGGCAATTCGTTTTTCAATCCTTTCCTGTGGGACGGCGTGCATGCCTTCACCGTCCAGTACGACCGCCTGGGCCGCGCCGAATCCGCGCAGGAATGGAACGCGGACAACCTGGTGCGTTTCTCCTGGGACGGAAATCAACTCACCGCAATTCGAGCTTATCGCAAAGGATCGGACGCGCCTTATTACCAGCGGACGATTACCTACTCGGGCTCGACCATCACCGGCGAAGATTACTCCGCCAACGGGCGTAGTGGAAAAATAAAGTACATTTATACGAACGGGAAGAATCTACAGCAGATTAAGATTGAGAACGACGGCAAGGAATGGACCGCGCGCCCGCGGTCCTAGTGGCCCTGATAGCGCATGAACCAGATCGGCAGATACGAAATCGTCGGGCACACCGGCAATCATGGCTTGGGATCTCTTTACCAGGCCTTCGATCCCGTCATGCATCGCCCGGTGATGATTCGCATTGCCGACCGCTCGACGAATCCGGGAGTCTCTTTCGATCAAGCCCGCCAGGCGATTCTGTTTGACGCCAAGCAACTCGCGCATCTCGACCATCCGAACATCATCAAGTTTCTCGCCTGTGAGGAAGACGACGGGCGGCCTTATCTCGTCATGGAGCGTTTCGAGGGCAAGCCCCTGAGCGGCCGCCTTCCGCCAGAGCGTTTGGCTGCGGTGTTGAAAAGCGCCGCGCTGGCGCTCGATCATGCGCACTCGAAAGGCCTCATCCATCGCAATCTGACGCCGGACAGCCTGCTCCTTGCGGACGACGGCAGTCTCAAGATCACCGGCTTCGAGATCGCGCGCCCGGCGCAGTATCTCAACTCAGATGACGCCGGGCAGGATTTCGACCTGCTGCTCGACTCGATTCATTACATGTCGCCCGAGCTGGTGCGGGGCGACATTCTGGACCCGCGCGCCGATCAATACTCGCTGGGCGTGATCGCGTGCCAGACATTGACGGGCGCGCTGCCGTTCCGTGCCGATTCCCCCATCACGCTGCTCTCGAACATCGCCTTCGAGCCGCCGGAGATTCACGGCGTTTCGATCGCGATGGCCCAAACGTTGGGGCGAGTGCTTTCCAAATCTCCCGCGGCGCGCTTCGCGTCCTCCGCTGAATTCGCAGCGGCATTTGAAGACGCGCTGAGCCAGTCCCATCCCGCTCCCTCCACTACGCTGAATCGAATCGTTCCTCCGGGCCAAATGAAGGCTCTGATTCCCTGGATTCTCGGCGCCATTCTGCTGGCCGCACTCGTGATCGCGGGAGCGATTGCCGTCACCCGTCCGCGGCCAAAGCCGGTTCCAGTTCCTATCATTCTGCCGACACCCGTGCCGCCGCCTCCGAAGGTCGTCGATACTCCGCAGCGTCCGGTGGTCAAGCCGAAACCGAAGGCCGCGAAAAAGGCCGCCACCAAAGACACCACGCCGGAGCCGCCCAAGCTGAAGCCGATCGAGCCGAAGGTGGTGCACCAATGATCGTCGGCCAGCAGTATAAAATTCTTTCGGAGCTTGGCGCCGGGGGCATGGGCATCGTCTATCACGGCGTCGATGTGCTGCTGGAGCGCGAAGTCGCTATCAAGAAACTGCGCTCTGAGTTTTCGCGCACCCCCGACATCGCCGAACGTTTCCGGCGCGAAGCCAAGATTCAGGCCCGGCTCAACCATCCGAACATCGCGCATCTGTATAGTTTTTTCAAGGAGGGCGATTCTTTCTACATCGTGATGGAGTTCGTCGACGGCACACCGCTCGGCAAGCTCCAGCCCATGGCGTGGCAGCACGCACTGGTCATCTTTCTCGACATTTTAGAAGGTCTCGAATACGCGCATTCTCTCGGCGTTCTGCACCGGGATCTCAAGCCCGATAACATCATGACCGGTCCTCGCGGCGAAGTGAAAATCATGGATTTCGGCATCGCGCACGTGCTCGGATCGGTGCGCCAGACCCGCGAGCAGAGCATTGTCGGAACCATGCAATACATCTGCCCGGAGTTGATCAACTCCAAGGAAATCAGCGCCCGAAGCGACATTTATTCGCTGGGTATTCTCCTGTTCGAAATCATCAGCGGCAGGCTTCCCTTCACTGCCGAGAACGACTTCGCGCTGCTCCATCAACACCTGGAAATTGAGCCGCCGCTGCTGAGCACCGTGGTTCCGGAGGTCCCCGCTTTCCTCGACGAGGCGATTTTCAAGGCCATGCGAAAAGCTCCCGAGGACCGTTTTTCGAGCTGCCGCGAGATGTCCGATTTTCTACGCCGCAGCGTCCCGGAACTTCCTCCTAAAGAGATTTTTGTCGACGTCAACCGCTCCATGCGCCGCATCGATTCGCTGCTCGAAGGCGGCGAAATCGATCTGGCTGCGATGGTGGCGCACCAGACCAGTCCCGGCTCGGCAAGCGAAGCGAAAGTTCGCGCGGCAAAAAGCGCGGTTGCCGGCGCGCAACAGCAGCAGGAAAAGACCGCCTATCTGCGGGAGACGCTGGCCAGGCTCGCTACCCTCGAAGCGTCGCGAAATATCGCAGCCGCGCAAGCGTTAGCCCGCGAGGCGCTGGACCGCTATCCGCGCGTCACGGCATTCCAGATTGCGCACGCGCATTTCCGGAAGCAGTCGCCTGAGTCCGGGTCTGCCGCAACGTGAATGCCAGCGAGTCTCTGGCCCGGTTCTTCACCTGGCCCACCGTCCCGAACAAAGGCCTGCGCGAGAGCGAAATCGCCTGGCACTCGGTGTAGACCGATGTTCCCACCTGGCGCAACCGCCAGTAGGAATTGAGCCGCCACAGGATTCCGTGATCGTTTCCCTCCGGCATCAGGTCGGTGTACGGCGCATGGCCGCTGTCGCTCTCACGAATCAGGTACGATCGCGATTCGATCAGCGCGTCTCCCTGTTCATGGCGATACTCCACGCGCGAACGCATGTCGAAGGCGAAGTGCAGCCCGATGGGTTCGATTCGCACGGTGATCAAGCGCACGTCATAGCGATGCGGCGCGATCTTTTTCGCCTCCGCCAGCTTGCAGTCCGGGGCGTAAATTTGTGCGTAACGATCGTAGCCTTCGAGGACCTTCTCGACCCCCGCCACCGTCGCGTTGGGAATTGTTTCCGCCCCGATCCAGTGATGAATGAATCCGTCGGCGACATCCCCGTCGACGTTTAAATCATCGAGCTGCGGTTTGTCGCCTTTCACTTTCATCAGCGGCCGCGACGGCGCCGGGGTTCGCTCGAATTCCGCGATGTACCTGTCCCACGCCGCTGCGGTCTGTGCCTGCAGCGTGGTGGTGATCACGGCCGCCTTCGCCGGCGGGGGACAAAGCAGCGCGCAAAACACCAGTCCGCGAAAAACCCACGCCTGTGCGACCCAGAAGTTCAAAAGAGCCGCGGTAATGATCGCCGCGAGATTCGCGGCCAACAGCGGCAGGCCCGCGACTTCCTTGAAAAAGTAGGTCAGCGCCACGTTCGAGACAATCGACATGACTCCGTTCGCCAGGTGAAATCGCACCAGCCTCCGCCACCTGTCGGCCACCGGTTTTCCGCGCCAGGTCCAGGCTTCATGCCAGACGAAATTGTGCAAAATCGCGATTTCCACCGCTAAAACGATGGCAAAAATGTAAGAAATCGACGTAAAGCGCTGCAACAGCCATAGGGCGCAGAGCTGCACCGCCGCTCCGCCCACGCCTACCGTGTTGAACTTAATCCACCTCATGTCCGCGCGCCGCAAGAAAGCTTTTGGAGACTCGTTCCGCTTCCACGATTAAGAGACGATCCACGAGACATGAAAGTTTCTTAACCTTAGCACTTTCTTTGGCCGCGCGTATTCCCCGGAATTGGTGTTAATAGTAACAGAGAGACAAGTGTCCTCAAATGCGCTTCGCTACCGTTCAAGCTCCTCTCGTATTCGCGACCGTTACCGCGCTCCTGGCGCAGCAGGCCGATCAGCCGCCGGTGGTGCTCAAAGCAACCACGCGACTGGTGCAGGTCAGCGTCATCGCTCAGGACGGAAAGGGCCAGCCCGTCACTGATCTTAAGAAGGAAGACTTCCGCATAAAGGTCAACGGCAAGGAGCAGCCGATCAAGATTTTCTCCATGGATTCGAGCGGCGCTCTGCCACACGGGGAAGACAAACTCCCGGCCAATGTATTCACCAACCGCCTGGAGGTCAAACCCGGCCAGCAGAACAGCGTCACCATTATCCTGCTCGACCTGTTGAACACCAAGTGGACCGACCAGGTTTACGCCAAGGCGCAGGTGATCCGCTATCTGCGCACGCTCCAGCCCGCCGATCATATTGGTCTTTATACGCTCGCCAATTCCTTGCGCGTCCTGCACGATTACACCGCCGATTCCACGGAACTGCTCAACCGCCTGGAGGCGCTGAAGGGCAAGGCGCTGCCGGACCTCACCACGAATGAACCTACCGACGCCATGCACGGCGACGCACTTATGCTCGACACGCTGCAGCGTGGGCTTCCCGGAGCCAGCCCGGCCGAGCGCGCCCTGTACAACACCAATCGAATCCTCGGCACGCTAAAAGCGATCGAGTTCATCGCCAACCATCTGGCCAAAACCCCCGGCCGAAAGAACCTGATCTGGGTCTCCGGAGGATTCCCACTCACCATCGGCTTCGATCTCGCGTCGATGCGCAATCCCGCCATCGATCAGCGGCAGTTCACCGATGAAATCAGCGAAACCGTCCGCGCCGTCAACGACGCCAATATGGCCATCTATCCGGTGGACGCGCGCGGCCTCATGACCAGCCCGCAAATGGACGCTTCGAGACCAGGCAACGGCAGAGGAGGGCGGCCCCGGCCTTCGGCCCCGGTCGGCGTCAACAATCAGGCCACCATGGACGAACTGGCCAGCCGCACCGGCGGACGGGCCTATTACAACTCGAACGACCTGGAGAAGGCTATCCACAATGCGGTCGAGGATTCGCGCGTGACCTATATGCTGGGCTTTTATCCGGTCGAGGAGAGCTTCGACGGCAAATTCCACAAGATCGAAGTGCAGCTGGTGGAACGTAAAGGCGTGCACCTGCGCTACCGCAAGGGATTTTTCGATCTGCCGGAGTTTCCCCAGGATGAAAAAACCCGGAAGGAGCAGTTAGCCGACGCCGCCTGGAGCCCTCTCGACGCCACGGGCCTCGGAATCATGGCCAAAATTGTGCCGTCAACCACCAAACCAGGATCTCTCGAAATTGTTCTGGTCATTGACAGCACGCAGGTTGCCCTGGAGCACCAAGCCGATCGTTGGGTGGGCCGTCTGGACGTGCTGTTCATTCAGCACGATAACAACGGCAATCAATACAACGGACTCGACGACACCATCAATCTCACACTCACCGCGGACAGCTACGCGAAATTTGTCAAAGATGGATTCGTCTATGGCAAGGTCGTCGTCCGCGAAAATCGCGCCAACACGATACGGATCGTGGTGAGAGACTCAGCCTCGGGGGCGATCGGCTCGATCACGGTGCCTCTGACGAAAATCTCCTGATTTTCGGCTACTGGATTCCAGAGTGTGGGGCAGGATGGCGCGGCAAAGTAGACCTGTTTCTGGGTTATCGTAGACCACGATTGGACTGGCGTGGTGGCGCGAGCTTCAGCTTGCCGGCGATGCCTTCAGGCTCGCTTGAAATGTCGTGTTCCTAATTCGGAAGAAAATC
>JBEKOZ010000081.1:0-18468 GCA_049521275.1 Bryobacteraceae bacterium
CGCGCCGGGAACCTACACCGTGCGATTGACGGCGAACGGGCAGAGCATGACGCAGCCGATCGTGATTAAGATGGACCCGCGCGTGAAGATCACGCCCGAGGTGACCCAGATTTTCACGCTCACGACGAAGATCGAGGACGAAGCTCACAGCGCGCTGGCGGCTTATAAGGAAGCCCGCGAAACCTTGGAGAAGCTGAAGGCCCGTCCGCAGTCGGCGGCGAATGACGCGGTGATTAAGAAGGTGGAGGAACTCGCGCCCGCACCCGTCGAAGCGCCTGCCGGCGGCGGAGGGCGTGGCGGCCGGGGAGGATTTGGGGAGCCAGCCCCTCCGGCAAATCTTTCCAATATCGCCAGCCAGTTGGTCGCGGCGGTGGAGGGGACGCAGGCGGCGGAGATGGCTCCGACGGCTACGCAGCTTCAGGCTTGCACCAAGGCAGAGGCTGCGTATACGGCATTAATGACGAAGTGGGCCGCAGTTAAGACGGAGGCCGGTTCGAAGTAATTTACTCATAGCGGAGCGCCAATATCGGGTCGACGCGGCTGGCTCTGATCGCCGGAATGTAGCCTGCCGCGCACGCGATCACGGCCAGGCCTACCGCTGCCATGGCAAGCGTGGACGGGTCGTTGGGCGCGATTCCGAAGAGCTGGCTTCGCACCAGGCGGGCCAGCGCCAGCGCGGCGGGCACACCGATGCCTACGCCGATCCCAACCAGGACGAGCACTTCCTTCATGACCATCCAGACGACTTTGCCTTGCGCCGCGCCAAGCGCCATGCGAATCCCGATCTCGCGGGTGCGCCGCGCCACGGTGTACGCCATCACTCCATAGAGGCCGATCGTGGCCAGCAGCGTCGCCAGAAAGCCGAAGACAGCGGAGAGACTGGCGATCAGACGCTCGGTGGAAAGCGAATTGGTGATCTGGTCTTCCGTGGTGCGCATCGCATAGATGGGGAGAGCGGGGTCCAGATCGCGAACTTTCGCGCGGATGGCGGAAAACAGCTGGTTGGGATCGAGCGTGGTGCGGAGGTAAACCGTCATCCCGCTGGTGTAGGTTTCGGCAAGATACGGCTCGTAAGCCTGCTCCGGAATGTCATCGCGAAGACTGGTGTACTTGATGTCCTTCACCACGCCGATGATCTCCATATCGAGCTTGGTGCCGGGGTCGAGGCCCATGCCGATATGACGGCCGACGGGATTGCGGCCGGCGAAGTATTTCTTGGCAAACGTCTCGTTAATCATGATCGTTGCGGGAACGTAGTAGTCTTCGTTGCGGGGCGGGCGTGCGGGCGAGTGCAGAACGCGCTGTGTATCCTTCTCGGTGAATTCGCGCCCGGCGACGATGGGCACCCCCATGGTGGCGAAGTAACCCGGACCGATGCCGTTCATGTACGGCTCAGCATGATCGCCGGGGTGGGGCGGCGTGTACCCTTCGACCAGGGCGGAATTGTCCCACTCGTTGCCTTCGAGAATCCGCAGCGAGGCCAAGGCCACCGACTGCACGCCAGGCAAGGTGCCGAGAGCGTCGGTCAAGCTCCGATAGAATAGCCTGGTGCGTTCCGGCGTGTAACCGTTTAAGGTGGGATCGATTTTAAATCCGATCAAGCGTTCAGCTGGGAAACCGGGACCAAGCGCGCGCAGGTTGCTGAGGCTCTTTACGAAGAGTCCGGCGCCGATCAGCAACAACAAGGAGAGCGTCACCTGGGCCGCGACCAGAGCTTTTCGCAAAGCGGAGTTCCCTCCGCCCACGACCGCCCCCGCCTGATCCTTCAGCGTGGGCGCGACGTCGGGCTTGGTCGCCTGCAAGGCCGGCGCGAGCCCGAACAGCAGGCCGGTCAGCATAGTGACCGCGATCGTGAACAGCAGAATGCGCAGGTCCGGCGCGGTGCCGATTTTCAGGCCCTGGGAATCGGAAGGAAGATACGCGGCCATCAAAAGGTGGTCCGCCCAGAAGGCGAAGACGATGCCTGCCGCGCCGCCGAGGAAGGCGAGCACCAGGCTTTCCGTCAGCAGTTGCGAAATGATGCGCGCGCGTCCTGCTCCCATCGCGAGACGAATCGCCATTTCCTTATAGCGGCCGGTGGCGCGCGCGAGCAGCAGATTCGCGAGATTGGCGCAGGCGATCAGCAGGACGGTGCCGGTGATCGCCATCAGCACCCACAGCGGGGTCGAGAGATTCTGGCGGAAGTACGATCGCCCCTGCGAGCCTGGCAACACGTCGATGATGTTCTTGAGGAATTCCTGCCGCGTGAAGGCCGAGGCGGTGCTGAAGGCCGGCTCCAGGACCTCCTCCTCCAGCATGGCGTGCATGATGGGCTGCAACCCGGCCTTGGCCTGCGCCTCTGTAACGCCGGGCTTCAAGCGTCCGAACGCGTTCACCCACCGCGTGCGGCGATCCGTGAGGAACTGTTTGTTCTGCGGCATCAGATCCGGCTGCATCATCACGGGAATGAAAATCTTGGCCGCGTTGCCGAGCTCGACGCCGTCGAAACCTTCCTGCGCGACGCCGACGATGGTCATGTTCATGCCGTTGACAATGATCTTTTTCCCTACCACCTGCCCGTCTCCGGCGAAGCGCGTCTTCCAGAAGTCGTAGCTCAGCACCACCACCGGATGCCCACTCGGCGTGCGGTCGTCATTCCCGCTGAAGGTCCGCCCCAGCGCCGCGCCGACGCCCAGGCCCGGGAAATAAGTTCCCGAAACCAGCTCCGCCTGCGACAGCTCCGTATGGCCGTCGAAGGTGAGGCTGACTTCGCGGGGAAAGCGGCAGAACATGATGGAGAAGACTTGGTTGCGATCCTGAAAATCGCGATACATAGGATAGGAGATCGCGTTGCCGCCCCAATTGCTGCCGTAATGGCGTCCGCGCATGGTCAGTAGCGTAAGCTCCTTGGCGTCCTTCACCGGCAGCAGCCGCAGCAGAATCTGGTCGAGCAGCGTGAAAATCGCGGTGTTCGCGCCGATACCCAGAGCCAGCGACAAGACAGCGACCGCCGTGAATACAGGAGCTTTGCGCAGTGATCGAAAGGCGTAGCGCAGATCGCCTAACAGGTTGCTCATACCAGGTATTACCGGCCCCTTCAGGAACGGTTACGCGGATTGAACAGCAAAAGGTCCAAGCTGAAGGTCACCCGCATCGCTTCGATCGGCTTCGCCCGCAGCGGGCGGTAGATCGAGTGCAGCACGTCGCGAACCGCGTCGGCGTCCAGATCCACGGCAGTCGTGACGCGGCGCTGGTCGACGAGCTTAAAATGGTGCGCGAAGGTCTCGACCGTTCGCGCAGTGCGGTCCCGGCCCGCGCCACGGAGCTCGATGAGATCCTCGGGCGCGGGAATCGCAACCAGGAGACGTCCGCTGTCGCCGAGCACCCGCCGGAACTCGGCCGCATTCATTCGCCCCGTGATCGACATCACAAGAGAGAATGAGCGATCGGCGAATGGCAACAGGAGATCCGCATTCGCCACGATCCACTCGCAGCCGGGATAACGGCGCGCCGCCGCCTCGATGGCCGCGGTCGAGATGTCGACGCCGTATGCATCGAAGCCGATCTCACGGGCGAGCGTGCCAAGATAGAACCCATCCCCGCACCCAGCGTCGAGAACGGCATCTTTGGAAGATGCCCTTACGAACTCTCCGATCCCGCGCAGCAGGGGGTCCGTGACGCCGAGATCGTGCAGTCGCCTGCGCCCCGCCACGGCGTCGGCCGTGTCGCCCGGCTGATCCGACCGCCGGTCCTGCGGCTGGAGCAAATTGACGTATCCACTGCGTGCCACATCGAAGGAGTGGCCGCGCGCGCAAATCACGCGCTTCTCCTCACGCTTCAGCGGAAGGTGGCAACCTCGGACCGGGCAGAGCAGCATTCAGGTCTTCTTCGCACCGAAGCGCCGGCCGATAATCATCTTCACCAGTAGATGATCGGACCCGCCCGTCAACCCGATCCCCACGCCAAAGTTGAACTCCCAATCCTTGCTGAAATTGAGATCGGTCACCGCGAAGATCTGCTGCATCTGGTCGCGCAGCGGATCGAAACCCGTCACCGGACCGACGGACCCATAATACTCGAATCCGGCATTGATCACCTTGGTCACGTCGTAGCCGACCTTCACGTTCGGCGAAAAAACCAGGCCCTCCGCCACCGAAGGACCGTGAAAGGACCGGTCCAGCGTCGGATTGAAGCACAGATACAGCTTGCCGATGGTCTTGTCGACAATCGGCCGGATCTCGAGGGTCCACGTATCGGGAGAATAAACCGCGCGCTGATAACCGAACTCCAGCGACAGGCTGACGCCCACCGGCCACTTCCAATCCTCGGGAGCGCGCACCCGCGGACGAATGTGATCGCCCACCCACTGCCAGCCGACGCGATCGTCGGCGCTGGTGAAAACGTAGTATCCCAGCTCAAACCAATCGTTGAAGCCGTGCGTGATCTCGACCGTTTCGTGCAGTTGATGCTCGGTGGGATACATCCCGTCGACCACCGCTTTCACACCCATGAAGGTGAAGTTGCTGTGCAGTTCCACCATCGTGTTTCCAGGCTCGACCAGGTCGGAGCCATAAACCTGAATCTCATAACTGCCCTGCGCGTGCGCGATTCCGGCACACAAGGCGATCGCAGCCACCGAACCGCCATGCGTAAGCATGCGGACCAGCGCCACTAGTTCTGCACCTTCAGCGTCTTTTTCAGCCAGGCGACCATCTCCGGTTTCCAATGCTGCATCTCCGGAGCCTTCCAGCTCGACGTTCCGTGGCCGCCGCCCTCGACCGTGATCAGTTCGCAGGACGCGCCCACCCTATGCATCGCTTCGCACATCGCGGGGGACTGGTCGTAAGGCACCTGATCGTCCTTGGTCCCGTGGATGCACAGAAACGGAGGCATTCCTTTGCGCACCGCGGCGATGGGAGCGAGCGACCACAGCTTCGCCAGTCCCGCTTCATCAAGAACGTCGACGCCGAAAAAGTGAATGCCGCCACCATTCGACGCGTGCCTGTTGATGCTCGTCATATTGAAACGCTCCGGATGATCGCGGCGCTCCAGCGCCAGCTTGCCGTAATCGACCGGCCCGTACATATCTACCACGGCAGCCACTTTTGTATCCGGCGTCTGATGCGTCCCGGCGTAGTTGACCAGAAATCCTCCGGCCGATTCGCCGATGATCGCCAGCTTGGACACATCCAGGTGGTACATCTTCGCGTTGGCCTTCACCCAGCGAATCGCGGTCGAGACGTCTTCCCTTGTGTCGACAAACTTGGCTGCGGGCGCCAGCCGGTAATCGATGCTGAACCAGGCGAATCCGGCGCTTGCCAGCGGATCGAACAGATCGCGGACATTGGTGCTCTTGCTGCCCTCGTCGAATCCCCCTCCGTGGATAAGAATCGCGGCGGGAAACGGCCCCGGCCCATCCGGAACATGCAGGTCGAGCAGTAGCGGCTTGCCGCCGGGCCGCCCGTATTCGACGTCCTTCTGATCCATACCCAGCGCCGTCGCGCAGCCGATTGCCAGAACCGCAATAGATTTTTGTAGCTGTGTCACAGAGGTGCTCCCGCTTCTATTTTGGCAGGGCGGGCTCATGCCCCGCCACGAGGCGGACTATAGGAGAGTAGAATTCTTAAGAGGATTCCTTGGACGACATCGGGCGTTACCGGATCATCGGTGAGCTGGGAAGCGGCGGCATGGGAATCGTCTACCGCGCCTACGACCCCGTTCTGAGCCGCGAGGTGGCGATCAAGACTCTCAAACTGAGCGAGCTTTCCGACCCCGCCGAGCGCGATGCCCTGCGCGAACGGCTCGCCCGCGAAGCCCGTGCGGCCGCCGCGCTCTCGCACGCCGGGATCGTCACCATCCACGATGTGGTGCAGCAGGATGGCGACCATATCAGCCTCGTGATGGAGCGCATTGAGGGACACACGCTCGCCCACGTCATGGCCGGCGAACCGCCGCTCGAGATTCAAGCGATTCTCCGCATCATCCGCGAAGCCGCCGCGGCCCTCGACTATGCTCATCGAAAGGGCATCGTTCATCGCGATATCAAACCCGCCAACATCATGCTCGACGAAGGCGGCACCGTGAAGATCGCCGATTTCGGCATCGCCAAGATCACCACCTCCTCCACTCGTACGCAGTCGGCCAGTGGACTGATTGTCGGCACGGCAGGATACATGTCCCCGGAGCAGTTACGTGGCGCCATCATCGAAGGGTTCGCCGATCAGTTTTCGCTTGCCGTGGTCGCCTATGAGATGCTCGCGCGGCGCCGTCCGTTCATGGCCGACTCGCTGATCGCGCTGACGCATCAGGTGGTCTTTGAGGAAGCTCCAGCGCTCTCGACAGTTCGCCCCGGCCTCGGCATGCTGGCCGACGCGGTCTTCCAAAAAGCGCTGTCGAAGTCTTCCGCGGACCGCTATCCCTCCTGTTCCGCTTTCGCGGCTGCGCTCGAGTTGCAGGTAAACGCCGGCATGAATGCGGCGACTCTCGTGATGCCGGCGCCGCTGGTGTTGACGCCGCCGCCGTCACCGCCTCCCACACGACCTTTAACGGAACACCCGACTCGTCCTCTAACGCAACAGCAGACGCCGCCCGCCGCACAACAGCCGTCGAGATCCACATGGCTGGTAGCCATCATGGCGCTCCTGATCGCGATCCCAGTGGTCGGGCTTATCGTCGGAGGTATTTACTTCATGCGGCGCAATCCGGGCACACCGGCGCATCCCAACACCGTCGCGAAGGCCCTGCCGCCAACCGGTCAGCCTCCGCCCACCACCGCAACCTCGCAGCCAACGTCGCCCGATCCGGTGCCGCCTGCTCCATCGTCAGCTACGCCCGAGCCGGTCAAGCCTGTCGTCGCCCTAAGCACGCCCCCGCCGGCGAAAACTCCCGCCACGGCTGCCTCCGTTCCCCAAGCCGGGACTGTTCACGTCAATAAAAAGGACGGGCAGAAATACGTCTGGATCGAGGCCGGCAGTTTCACCATGGGCTGCGTTCCCAATGACGCCGAATGCGGCGGCCTGGCAAAACCCGCCCATCGCGTCACCATCAGCACCGGATTCTGGATGGAGCAAACCCCCACCACCACCGGTGCGTACAGGAGCTTTAGCCTGGCCACCCATCGCGAACTGCCCAAAACTCCGAGGTTCAATCCCGACTGGAGTCTCGATGAGCACCCCATGGTGGAGGTGACTTGGGACGATGCCAACGCCTACTGCTCCCGCGCCGGAGGCCGTTTGCCCACCGAAGCCGAGTGGGAATACGCAGCGCGCGGAGGTGCCACGACGATATTTCCCTGGGGCAACGAGGCCTCGCATGACTTCGCCAATTTCGGCCAGGGCACCGACCAGAAAGACGCTCAGGGCGCCGTCGAAGGGAAAGACCGGTGGCTCTATACCAGCCCCGTCGAGAGTTTCCCACCCAATGGATTTCACCTTTACGACATGACCGGCAATGTCACGGAGTGGTGCGCCGATTGGTTCTCCGCGAAGTACTACCGCGACTCACCCGAAAGGGATCCGAAGGGTCCAGAATCCGGCTCGCTGCGGGTTGAGCGCGGCGGGTCGTGGAAGAGCCCCGCCAAACTCATCCATACCTCTCTGCGCATGAGCCGCAAGCCCGAGGAACACGGCATGACCACCGGATTCCGGTGCGTGGTGAATTCGCTGCCGTAAACCAGAGCACCGTTCGCCTAGAATCTAAACAGCCTGCTAATGGACCGCTCCGTCGAAAATTGGTGCTTACGGGAGCGGTGCGCTTACTTGATGCAAAACAGAGTGTTCTGGCCGCGCAGGTAGATTTCACCGTCGGCGACGGCTGGGGTTCCGATGAACATCTGGCCCTCTAGCGTGTTGGTTGCCAGCACCTCGTAGGTTTCTCCCATCTTCACGACGATCACGTCGCCTTCTTCCGACGCCAGATACAGTTTCCCGTTCACTCCCACTGGCGAGGCTTTAAAATTGTAGGGCTTCGGCAGTCGCTGTTGCAGATAGAACGGCTTGCCGGTTTTCGCGTCGAAGCAGGAGAGCATGCCGCTATCGGTGAGCACGTAAAGTTTGCCGTCGTGGAGCACGGGCGACGCGGTGTAGGAATTGCCTTTCTGGTTCTGCCACACGATGGCGTCCGTCCCGGTGAGATCTCCTTCACGGCCCAGTTTCACGGCCATCAGGTTCGGATTGCGGTAGCTGCTCATCAGGAAAATCAAGCCGTCGGCCGCGATGGGTGCGGGAATGGTGTTCTGGCCCAGGCCCGCGACCTCCCAGATGGGCTTGCCGGTTTCGAGATCGTAGCTGTGCACCTTTTTCGTGGCCGCGACGATCACCTGCTTCCGGCCTTCATAGGTGATGACGACGGGGCCGCTCCAGTTGGTGTTGCCGTCGGGGCGAGGCGTGCGCCACAACTCCTTGCCGGTGTCCACGTCGAGCGCGACCAGGAAGGAATCGACCTCGTTATCGAAGAGCAGCAGCAGTTTTGAGCCTTCGAGCAGAGGCCACGCGCCTTCGCCGAAGGTCATGAACATTTTCAGCTGGATGCCGAAATCTTTTTCCCAGATTTTCTTTCCCTCCAGGTCGTAGCAGTAAACTCCACGGGAGCCGAAGAAGGCGATCACGTGCTTGCCATCGGCGACCGGCGAATTGGAAGCAAAGCTGCCGTAGGTGGGATGGTAGCCCTCATGCGGTGTCGCGACTTTCGTCACCTGCTGCCACAGCAGTTTTCCGGTTTTGCGATCGAGGGCCATCAGGATCAGCTTCTGCTCGGGCTGCGGGCCGCGGCTTCCGGCTCCCCATCGACCTCGCCCGGAAGGTGTTGCGGCTTCCGGCGCAGCGGGCGGGACCACGCCGGTGGGAACCGCCGTGGTCACGAAAATCTTGTCGCCCCAGATTACCGGCGAGGAATGGCCGCGACCCGGAATCTCCGCTTTCCATTTGATGTGCTCGGTATCGCTCCAATGCAGAGGCGCATCGCCCCGTGCCATGCCGTCGTAGTCGGGACCGCGCCACTGGGGCCAATCCCCTGGGCCATCGGCGGAGAACGCGGGCGCCAGCAGGAGGAGAGAGAGCAGGAGTGAAACTCGCATGGGGGGGTCTGATAAATGATACGACAGAGCCGCCCGAAGAGGCGGCTGCCGCCAACATTGGCGGCCTCACAAGAATAGTACTTGACGGGTACCAGGACCACTTAAGCGCAGAGTACCTTGCCGACCAGCGGGCTACGGGGCAGACTTTAGATCTGATGGAGCGTAGCGATTTAGAGCAGTGGAAAGCAAAGGAAGTCGCCCGGCTGCTCGCTTTGGTGGAGACCGAGCGCCGGTATTACCAGGAAATGGTGGCGATGCTGCCGGTCGCATTGGTGGTTCTGTCGGCCGATCGCCAGATTTCGTCCGCCAATCGCGCCTTTCGCCATACCTTCGGCCTCAAGTCCAGCGACCTGCGCGGCAAGACCATCGAACAGATCCTGCCGTCAGACCCTCTGATTGAAAAAATTCGAGACGTCCACATCACGGGGATTTCGCAGACCGGCTTTCCGCTGGAACATGAGGGGCGGCAATTCAGTCTCGCCGTGGTACCGATTCGCAATTGGGATGACGAGACGGAGATGGAAACGCTGCTGATGGTGCAGGAGGCGGCGGTCCAAAGGGTTGTCGAGCCTGTTGAGCAGCATGTTGAGCAGGCGCCGGCCGAGCCGCTGGGCGAAATTCCGGCAATTCTGTGGGACGCGGACGCGACAACACTGGCGTTTCGCTCCGCGCGCGGCGACCTGGAAGGACTCCTTGGTTTTCCCGCGGCGCAATGGACCGGCGATCCGAGATTTTTCGAGGAGCGAATCCATCCCGAAGACCGCGCGGCCACGATGGACCTTTATCACACACTCATCGCCGGACAATCGGGCGACGCGAGCGCGGAATATCGAGCGGTAACGGCGGCGGGCGGAACGGTCTGGGTCCGCGAAACGATTCGCATGAAGGGCGGCGACCTCACAGGCGTAATAACGTCCATCGAACGCCGTAAGCAACTGGAGGATCAACTGCTGCGCGTGGGGCGCAGCGAGGCTCTCTCAGGCATCGCCGGAAAACTCGCGCACGACCTGAATAATCCGCTGATGATCGTCACCGGCTACGCCGAGGAGATGCGCAATAGCTTGCCCGAGGACGATCCAATGCGCGACGATGTGGACCAGATTCTGACGGCAACCGACCGCATTTCGGGCATCACCGCGCAGCTGCTGCACTATACGCGGCGGCAGGCGAATGCGGCGGAGCCCGTGAATGTGACGGCAGCGATCGCGCGGATGGAAGAAAAGATCGCACAGGCGGCGGGCGAGGGTTGCCGGGTTGATATCGCGTCCGGTGGCGATGCGATTTGGGCGATGGCCGAGGAAGCGCAACTGGAAGAGATCGTCCTGGCGCTGATTTCACCCGAGCGCGCGGATGCCCGGGAGCGGCGACTTCTGACCATCGGTTGCGAAACCGACACCATCACCGACTACGTTCCCGGCGCGACGCTGGCCCTCGGCACCTACGCGCGTGTGGCGATTCATGACGACGGCCGCGGGATGGACACGGCGAAGCGCAACGCGGTGTTCGAAGGCTTCTTATCGAAGCCCGGAGAGAACAGCGCGGGTCCGGCGCTGGCGAGCGCCTACGCGATTGTCCGCGAGTGGGGCGGCGACATCTCCTTCTTTAGCGAACCATTTCGGGGTTCGACATTCCTGGTTTATTTGCCCTATTACATGGCGCCCGCGCCCGTGGCCGAACCAGCGGCGGAGCCGGCTCCGGAGCCCGTTGTTGAGGCGCCGGTTGCGGAGGCTCCCGCGGAAATCCTCCGGGAGACCATTCTCCTGGTGGAAGACGAGGCGGGAATTCGCGCGCTGGTGAGAAAAATTCTGCGCCGCGAGAATTACAATGTACTCGAAGCGGGCGGGGCTGAAGAAGCAATGGCGATGGCCTCGTCGGTGACGGGGCGCATCGATCTTCTGGTTACGGACGTCATGCTGCCGGCGGCATCGGGGCGCAATCTGGCGGAGCAGATTCGCGCGAGCAGACCGGACCTGAAGGTGCTGTACATCTCCGGCTACACGGACGATGACGCGGTGCGGACTGGGGCGATTCCGCCGGGGTCGAAGTTCTTGCAAAAGCCCTTCACGCTGGGGGCGTTGGTGGGTAAAGTCAAGGAGTCGCTGGCGGGTTAGCGCCGATTCCGAGCCACGACCGCAGGGAGTCCGCATGAGCCCGCGGCTCACCTAAGGTGATGAAAACGCGTCTTGTGGCGCACGCACTCTTTGCGTGCCGCGTCGAGACTCGTCTCGACGCCCGCAGGCTTGAGATCCAACCCACGCTAAGGCTGCTTTTCCGGGAGCGCGAAACGGTATCCAGCAGGTACTGCAGGAGCCCGAATTCCTTTGGGGTGAGACGAACCTCGCGGCCGCCCGAGATCACGCGCCGGGTGGCGAGATTGATTTCGATATCGTCCAGATGCACCGATTGCGGACCGCCTTCGGGGGACGAGGGCATGCGGCGCAAATTGGCGCGGATGCGCGCCAGCAGCTCCGGCGTGCTAAACGGCTTGGTGATGTAGTCGTCTGCTCCGGCGTCGAGCGCGGTCACTTTGTCCTGCTCCGAATCGCGCACCGTCAACATGATGATCGCGACTTCTGAACCGCTGCGGATCGCGCGGCACGTCTCCAAGCCGCCGATGCCGGGCATGTTCACGTCGAGCAGGACCAGGTCGAAGCGGTTGGCGCGGATCGCCTCCAGCGCCTCCTCGCCGGTGCGCGCCTCGTGAAATTCGTAGCCGTGCCCGGTCAGCGTGGCGCGCAGCACGCGCCGGATCTGCGGCTCGTCGTCGACCACCAGGATGCGGCCAGAACTCATTTTGTGCGTCCTTCTTTCAGCACCGGCAAACCGGCGCAGAATTCGGACCCTTCGCCCGGGTCGCCTTCGATCCACAGATCGCCGCCGTGGGTGCGCAGGATTTCACGCGCGATGTAAAGCCCTAACCCTGAGCCGGGCACGCCGGCGCCGGACCCGGCTGCCCCGCTACGCCGATAAAACTTGTCGAAGATGCGTTCACGCTCGCGCTCCGGGATTCCAGGACCGCGATCGTGAATGCGAATGACCACGCGATCCCCTTCGAGATCCGCGACCACGCCGATGGGAGAGCCGGGCGGCGAATACTTCAGCGCATTGTCGATCAACTGGCGCAGGGCGAGAGCGAGGAGCTCCGGGTCGGCCAAGACGCGCGGCAGGTTGGCGCTTGGATTCAGGCGGACAGATCGCCCGGCGCACTGGGATTCGAAATGCTCCAGCACCTGGGCCAGCAGTTGGGCGACGTCCAGAGATTCGCGCTCCAGGCGAATTTTTCCCGCATCGATCTGCGACATGCGCACGGCCTCGGTGACTAGTTGATTCATTCGATCGGTTTCCTCATCGATGATCACGGCCAGCTCGCGGAACTGCGGCGAAAGCGCGGGCGTATCCGACAACAGCGAGGTAGAAGCGGCCTTGATGGAGGTCAACGGCGTTTTAAACTCGTGCGCGATCGCGTCCAGTAATGTGGATTTGAACTCTTCGCTGTGGCGCGCCGCGTCGGCCCGGTTCGCGGCCTCTTCCGTGCGCACGCGCTCGAGTGCGATGGCCACCAGGTTCAGCAGCGCCTGCAGCGCGCCATCGGAGAGCGAACAGCCCTTCAGCGCCAGACTCCCGATGGCTTGCCCGCCGAGCAGGATCGCGGCTACGAACAGAGGAGGGTCGACAAAATTGTTCCCCTGCACGGCCACTTGTCTGAGCTTCCCTTCGATCTGGAGCATGTCGTCGGCGCCGCCGCGAAAAACCTCGGCCGTTTTCGCATCGTAAAGGGCCACGCCGGGGCACTCGAAGATTTCGGCGATGTGGCGGGCGGCCTGCGATCCCACCGATTGGGTCGGATCGGTGAGCAGGATGGAGCGGCTGAGCGCGTAGAGCTGCTCGGTTTCCCGCTGCCGGCCCTTGGCCTCCTCAGCCTGCTTCTTTTCCCGGTCCGAAAGATGACTGGCGACCAGCGCGGTGGCAAGAAATGCGAACAGGGCGACCCAGTTCTGCGGGTCGGCGATGGTGAACATTCCTACCGGGGGAAGGAAATAGAAGTTGAAGCAAAGCATCGCGACGACGGAGGCGGCGACCGATTCGATCAACCCCCAAGTGCTGCCGATTGCCAGAATGCCCAGCAGGTAAGCGAATCCGGCGGTGGTCGCATTGACCGGGATCACGCGCCGGCAGATGAAGGTGATCGCGGCAACCACGACAAGGCTCGCCGCGAGGCGCAGAGCAACCACAATCGGACGGACACGCATGCTCATCACGATGGTAGCCTTTGGCGAAGCAGCGTGTCGTAAGGAAAAACTAAAGATACCGTAAGGGGATGGTTAAGAGGACGGCCGGGAGACGATCTGCTCCCGCAGGGTGTTGAGACTGTTCGTCACCCGGTCCGTCTCGATGTTCACCAGCGCGTACCGTTCCACATGGGAGTCGCCCGAACGCAGCAGCGCATGATGGTCTTCGCGCAGATCCGGCATATCGCTGGCATGAATCGCCGAGCCTCTGAGCGAGGCCGCGAGGAAATAGAGCGTGCGCTCCACATCGTGACTGAAGGTGCGGAACGCGTCTCGCGGCGTCACGAACTTACTCTGATACAGGCCGGCTTCGAGCGCCATCAGCGCGTGCACCAGCCGATGGGAACTGGCCAGCATATCGTTCAGCGCGGGCAATTGCGAAACATAAGGCTCCGCGCTGAGGCGGTCGACCGAGGCTTCCAGGTTCGACCGTGCCAGCCTCGCCGCCTGACGCGCGCTGTCCAGCTCCGGAGGGGGCGCATCCAGCTTCAAGTAAGCTTGCGCGATGGTGCGGAAGTAATCGCGGTAGGCGTCGAGCAAGCGGGCCACATTTTCGTTCACCCGGTAGCGTTCCCAGGTCGGCCAGAGCCAGTAGGCGGCCAGCGCCAGCGCTCCGCCGGCAAGAGAGTTCAGGGCGCGCGCCGCGATCACGTCCTTCGCCGACACTCCGGTGAGCCCGATCAGCAGCACCACCAGCGCACTGACCGCCGCCGTCAGGATGCCGTAATTTGCCGCGCCAAGAGATCGCAGCACGAACGTCAGCAAGGTAATCAGCACGATTTGCGTGACCACGGTGGTCGAGACAAAAAGGAACAGTAACGTGGCGAAGGCCAGCCCGGTCAGGGTGCCCGCCACGCGCAGCACGCCCCGGCTGAAGGTCGCGGTAAAATCCGGCTTCAGGACAATAGCCACCGTCATCGGCAGCCAGTAGGTGCGGCGCCAGCTCACCGCTCGGCCGATTCCGGCTCCCAGCGCGACGCACACGGCCAGGCGAATCGCGTGGCGGAAGGCGGCCGACTCGAAGGTCAGGTTGGCGCGCAGAGTCGCCAGACTGCCGCGCAGGCGCAGAGTCCAAGGGGTTCGCGATTGTTTCCGCTCAAACTCGGCCAGCCCCGCTTCGGTGGCGTGCGCAGCAAGCTCCACGCTGGATCGAAGCTGCCCGCTGAAGGCATCCACCTGATACCGCGCGTCGCGCACTAATGCCGACAAAATGTCGGAATCGGCGCCGGCCTGGCTGACGCGCAGCACCTCCGCCAGGGCATCGATCTGGTCCAGCGCATCCGGGTGGGGATCGAGGGAATTGTTGGTTCTCAGCGAACTGGCGATCGTGCCGAGAACGCTGGAACAGAGCTCGAAAAACCGGTCGAGTGCGGCGATCTCCCCGCCTCCTCCCTTCTCCCGCCCGATGCGCACGCGCAGCCGCGCCAGAGTGAGCAGACTGAGGCGCATCCGTTCGGCCTGATTGAGCAGAGACTGGTAGCGCTCGGCCTCCAGCGCATGGATTGCCCCGAGCGCCGCGAGCGTGCTGTGAGCCTCCATGGCCTGCGCGCTCGCCGAGGGAGATTCGGACGCGGCGGCCGGAGACGCGGCTGCGCGGGCCAGTTCATCAAGGAGATTCGCCAGCGCCCGCCGCTCCGGCTGATAGCCCTCGACCGGCCACAACGCGAGCGCGAGAAGTGTCTGCAATAACCCGCCGGCGATGGCCAGTAATCCGGCGGAAACTGCTTGGTGCGGAGCGAGCGGCTGCGCGGAAAAGACGATTAGAGTGACTAGCGTCGTCACTCCCATGTCGGTCGCGGCCTGACTGATTGCCACCAACATGCCAGCAGCGAATGCCCACGCTCCTGCGATCGCAATGGCGACGATTGCGTCGTGTCCGGAGAGCGTGCCGATCAGTACCGCCAGCCCCACCAGCAGCGTACCCAAGAACATGCGGCGCGCGCGCTGCCGGTAGGGATCGTCGCCATCGGTGAAGCAGACGTTCAGCGCTCCTGTTGCGGCGATCAGTCCGGCGGGCGTCGAACCGAGCAGATATCCGGCGGCCAGCGGCAGCGCCACGCCGATCGCATTCCGCGCGGCGCGGCCCGGCACGATTTTCGCCCGCTCCACGCGGGTCAGTGTGCGCCAGAATGCTGCCCATGCAAGTCCTTGCGGTGCCGGAACATCCGGCGCGGAAGCCATACTTCGATAGTATGCGAATTCCCGTGAAACAGCCGGGATTTTGGGCACCTGCTATGATAGATACAGATGCAAAAACATCACGCGGCTCTATCTTCGTATCATTTTCAGCGGGCCAAGACTCAAGGCATCATTAAAGTGCTGAATGAGGGTTCGTACGTTATGGCTGAGTACAGTGAGCGCACTGGCACGGTCAAATGGCAACGTGTGGTTCTGGCGACACAAAAAGAAATGATTGAAAAATGGCTCGGGCAGCACTATCCGGTGCAAGCCGCCGAGCCCGCGCCCGCACCCCCCGTGGCAGCCCGCCGGCCCAAGGCGCGCGCGGCTGCTAAGTAGCTGTAACTACTCTGCTCGGAGGGCCGTGGCCGGGTCCACGCGAACCGCTCGCATGGCGGGCAAAAAGCTTCCGGCGATCGTCATCACCAGCGACAGCAGGATGCCTGCCGAAAATGCGTCCAGATCGTTCGGACTGAGTCCGGCCAGCAGCGATTGCAACTCTCGTCCCGACGCGTACGCTACCACCGCGCCCAGGAAGATCCCGATCAAGGCCAGCACCAGCGCGTCGACGACGATGAGTTGGAGAATGTTCCCGCGCGTCGCGCCGAGAGCCATCCTCACCCCGATCTCCTGGGTTCGATTCGAGACAGTGTAGGAGAGCAATCCGTGAATCCCGATCGCCGCCAGCAGAAACGCGATCCCCGCGAATCCTCCCAGTACGACCAACTGCGCCCTCCGTGACGCCGTCTCTCCGGCGACAATCTCAGTAAGCGGCCGCACGTTGGTCACCGGCAGATCCGGCTCCGCGCTGGCGATGATTTTCCGTACCGCGGGTGCGAGCTGCGACGGGTCGCCTTGAGACGTACGGATGGCCAGGTCCTGAGGAGCATACGGCGCAAACCAGCCGTCCTTCACCTGCTGATAAGGCAGATACACCTGCGGCTCACTGTACCGCTCGAGTCCCCGCACCCGCACGTTGCCGGCGACGCCAATCACGATACGGTCGTCCATCATGACATTGAATCGTTTTCCCAGCGGACTCTCATTGGGCCAGTATTGCCTGGCGAACGACTCGCTCACCACCGCGACCAGGGGTGTCGTCATCGCGTCGGATTCGGCTACGTCCCGTCCCAGAAGGAGCGGAATCGCGAGGGTCTTATAATAGTCCGGTGTGACGAATCGGAGGCTGGCCTTTTGCGCACTCCCGTCGGCGGACTGCTGGCCGTTGACCGTGATCGTCCAGATCCCTCCGCGCCAGGCCCCCATTGGCACGGACGTACTGTACGCGGCGCTTTCGACTCCGGGGAGAACGCGGACTTCGCCCAGCACGCGCTGGTAGAACGCCACGCGAGGCGTGGTGTTCGCATACCTCGGCCCGGTGATCGGCGTGTGCAGCGTCAACACGCCATCGGCGCGAAACCCCGGATCGGTCGCTTGAATCCGCAACATCGCGCGGATCAAGAGTCCGGAGGTGACCAGTAGCACCACCGACGCGGCAATCTCGGCGATCACCAGCGCGCCACGCAACCGTTCTTTTTTTCCTCCCACGCCGGAACGCGATCCTTCGCGTAACTCCGCGCCCCCGGTCGCCTTCACCGCTGGAAGGACGCCGAAAAGAAGCCCGGTCAAAATCGTCGCGAAGGCTCCGAAGACCAGTATCCGTCCATCCGCCGACGGCAGCGCGAGGATCGGCAGAGAGGTGGGCACCAGAGCCGCGAACAAGGGCGTCGCTGTTACCGCGATCAGCATTCCCAGCGCGCCTCCGGCGATCGCCAGCAGCAAGCTTTCCGTCAGCAATTGCCGCACCAGCCTTTCGCGGCCGGCGCCCATCGCCGACCGGACGGCCAGTTCCTTGCGGCGCGCCAGAGCCCGCGCCAGCAGCAGGTTCGCGAGGTTCGTGCACGCGATCAGCAACACACAAAAGGACGCCCCCAGCAGCGCCATCAACATGGTCTTCGCCTGGCCCGAAACCGCGTCGCGCATATCGTAGGCGCCCGCGCCGACGTCCTTCATCTCCTTCGGAAATTGCCGCGCCGTCTGAGCCGCGAGCAACTGCAGCTCCGCGCTCGCCTGCTCCCGGGAAACCCCGGACCGCAATCTTCCAACGCCGACCAGATAGGTGTTCGTGCGGTCCTTTTCTTCGAAGGCATTGGCGTGTATGCCGAAGGACCGGATGGGGAGCCAGACTTCATCCTCCCGCTTGGGAAACGCAAATCCGGCCGGCATCACGCCGATCACGGTGCTCGGCTCTTCGTCCAGTAGGACCTTTTTCCCCAGCACCGCCGCGCTGCCGCCGAACCTCGCCTGCCACAGGGAGTAGCTCAGGATCACGGTGCCCTGCGCGCCGCGACGATCCTCTTCCGACGTGAACCACCGCCCGATCACGGGTTTCACTCCCAGCAGCGGCAGCACTTCCCCAGTGACCAGCGCGCCCATCAGCCGCTCCGGCTCGCCTTCGCCCGCCAGATTCACCGAAAGGTCCGAGTAGGCGCCGAACGCTTCGAAAGACTTGCTCTGCTCTTTCCAATCGAGATAGTTGGTCGGCGACAACTCGAAGCGCGCATACTGCTGCTCGTGCTCCCACACCGTCACCAGCCGGTTCGCGTTGGGAAACGGCAGAGGCCGCAGCAGTACATGATCGGTAATCGAAAAGGCCGCAGTGGTCGCGCCGATCCCCAACCCCGCGATCCCCACCACGGTCAGCGCATAGCCCGGCGAATGGAGCAGCGTGCGCCCGAAGTATCGCAAGTCCTGACGCAGGATATCGAGGTGCACGCGCGCCGCGTTATACAGCACTTCAAAGAACGTCTCGATCCACAGCGCGACCAGACCGAGTCCGGACGCATCGCGCCGCCGCTGCGAGAACACCGTTTGCATTTCGCTCTCATACTCGCCGCGGAACGACTTGGGATAGAGATGCAACAGGGCCCGGTACATCACGCCCTCCCC
>JBEKOZ010000082.1:0-11299 GCA_049521275.1 Bryobacteraceae bacterium
TGCCAGCATCACCACGCATCTGATCGCGATGTTTCCGGCGTTTCTAGCGGTGCTGCTGGCCAAGGGAGGACCTCCGGGACTGATGGTTTACGCGTTTGCGTGCTTCGCGAATCTTTCGGCGGGGCTGACCAATTACGGGACCACTCCGTCGCCGATGTTTTTCGCGCAGGGGTACGTGCCGCTGAAAAACTGGTGGCAGGTGGGACTGGTGGTAAGCTTCGTGAACGTGACGATCTGGTCGGTGATCGGGTTCAGTTGGTGGAAATTTCTGAAGATCTGGTGAGGAGGCGGGAATGCCAGGTGCATTGCATCCGGATTTGAGCGGCCGCGTGGCCGTGGTGACGGGAGCGAGCCGCGGGATCGGCAAGGCGCTGGCGCTGCGCCTCGCGCGCGAAGGGGCCGACGTGGTGATCGCGGCGAAGAGCGAAACGTCGAGCGAAAAACTCCCCGGGTCGATTTACGAGACGGCCGAGGAAGTGAGGGCTCTGGGGCGGCGGGCGCTGGCGATCCCGACCGATGTGCGCAGCGACGACGCAGTGCGCGCGATGATCGAGAAGACCGCCGCGGAGTTCGGGCGAATCGATATTCTGATCAACAACGCGGGCGCGCTGTGGTGGCAGAAGGTGATCGATACGCCTCCCAAGCGGTTCGACCTGATGATGGGCGTGAACGTGCGAGCGGCGTACCTGACCAGCCATTACGCGCTGCCCTATATGATTGCCCAGCGGTGGGGTCACATCGTGAATATGTGTCCGGCGATTTCGACGACTCCGAATCCGGGGCATGTGTGTTACATGATCACCAAGATGGGGATGGCGCGGCTGGCCATCGGGATCGCGGCGGAGCATCGCGCGGACGGGATCGCGGCGAATGCGTTGTGGCCGCGCACGATTATCGAGAGCCAGGCGTCGATAAATTGGGGCCTCGCGACGCGCGAACAATGGAGGACGCCGGAGATCCTGTGCGATGCGACGCTCGCGATCATTGCGCAGCAGCCGCCGGGATATTCGGGGAAGCAGGTGCTGGACGAAGAGGTGCTCAGCGAGCTGGCGGGGATCACGAATTTCGATCACTACTGGTGCGAGGGGAAGGCGCCGGAGAAGCCGATTTATATTGATAAGTCGGTGTAGGGGGCGTTCACTGGCGGCAGATAGAGTCCGCATGCTGACGCATGGCGGTTCAGTGGCCTGAGGTGAGACCGAGTTCGGCAAGAGACACCGAACCGCCATGCGTCAGCATGCGGACTCTACCTCTGAAAAGCCGCCCCGGGTGATCGCTCCCTGTGGTCGCGGCTCGGTAAGCGATTCATCTTACGTAGCGGGGATTCCGAGCCGCGACCGCAGGGAGCGATCTGATGAGTTTTTCTGGCGCCGCTAGGGGTGCGCGAGGCCTTCCATCGGCGAGATGCGCGAGGCGCGGTGAGACGGCACGAGACAAGCTAGGAAGGAAACCAGCGCCACCGTGGCGGCGGTCGCGGCGAGAACCGGAAGGTGCATCGGTGGGACATGGTAGAGGAGGGTCCGCATGGCTTGGCCGGCGAGCACTGCGCCGGCGACGCCTAAGACCAGGCCAGCCGCAAGCAGGCGGAGGGCGAGCGTCAGAAACTGGGCTCGGATCTGCCGGGGCAGGGCGCCGAGCGCCATCCGCACGCCGATCTCGCCGCGACGCAGCGCCACGGCATAGCTCAACACGCCATAGATGCCGACCGTGGTCAGCAACACGGCGATCAGCGAGAACAAGGCCGCCAGCAGAGCAGGGGAACGCTGGGCGGTCAGACTATCGCCGATGCGGGCGTCCATCGAGCGCACATCGCTGACCGGCAACTGGGGGTCGATCTGGCGGACTGCTTTTTGCAGCGCGAGCGAGAGCGATTCCGGCGGAAGAGTCGTGCGGACGACCGCGAAGAGGCTATCGTCCGAGCGCAAAGAATAAGGATAGTAGACCGCGCCTTGCGCGACATCGTCGGTCAGGCCCGCTTGTTTCACGGCGCCGACGACGCCGACTACGGTGAAGGCCCGGGAGTCGACTTCTGCTGCGCCGCCTGCAAAGAGACGCTGGCCGAGAGCGCTTTCACCGGGCCAATAGAAGCGCGCGAAATCTTCGTCGACGACGCATACACGGTCGGTGCGGCGGGAATCGGCGGCGTTGAGGAAACGGCCTTCGCGCAAGGAGAAGCCCATGGCGGCGAAATAATCGCCGTCGACGCCGTAGGAATAATGCCCGCGTGGAGATTCGCCAGGGCGCACGGCGTGGCCTATCACCGTGGCGGCGCTCTTGCCGCTGTTTCCGCTGAGCGGCACGTTGTTCACGAAGCCGACGACCGAGACTCCCGGCTGGCGGGCGAGTTCACTGAGCAGCGCCGCGTTGAACGCGAGGCGGGCGGGCCAGGTCCGATAGGCGCTCCAGGGCACAGAGATCTGACCGGTGAGCACATGATCGGGGCGGAAACCGGGGGAGACGGACATCGCGCGCTCCAGACTGAGGCCGAGCAAGCCTGCTCCCGCGAGCAGCACGAAGGCGAGCGCGATCTGGGCCACTACGAAGCCGTGACGTAATCTTTGCGCGGCGCGGCTCGCCGTCCCGCCGCGTGATTCAGATTGAATGGCGCCGGCGAGGTGGCCGTGCAGGGCAAACCAGGCGACCGGGAGCGCGAGGGCGATTCCCAAGACGGCGGCTCCGAGGAACGCAACCACGGCCATGCGCATGTTGAAGGCGATCTGGCTCCCCAAGGGAAGTCGATCGGCGCCGAACATCGCCAGGAGGCGGATACCGGCGGCGCCGGCGGCCAGCCCCAGGGCGCCTCCCGCGAGCGTAAGCAGGGTAGTTTCGACGATCACTTCGCTGACCACGTGCAGACGGCTGGCGCCCAAGGCTTGGCGGACAGCCATTTCCTTGGCTCGGCCATTGGCTCGGATCAAGAGAAGGTTGATCAGGTTGACTGCGCCGATCAGCAGGAGCGTGAGCGATCCAGCCTGCAACAGCAGCAAAGTGGGACGCACTTCGGCGACGTGGTCGGCATGGAGCGGCGCGATTACGGAGCGAAAGCCGGCGTCGGCCATCATTTTGGCTTGGGGGTCGTCGGTCTCGAGGGTCGCATTCTGCGCGTCGATCTGTGCTTGCGCCTGGCTGAGGGTCGCGCCGGGGCGCAGACGGGCGATCAGTTGCCGCGAATTTCCTCCGCTATGCCGCTCGGAAGGGAGCCGCTGCTCGGGGCGCGTCGAGTAGGGGAAATACAGCTTCGCCTTGGACGACAGGAAGCGAAAATCCGGCGGCAGCACGCCGATCACGGACTTCGGGATTCCATTCATGCGGATTTGTTTGCCAATCACCTGGGGGTCGGCAGCGAATTGTTCGCGCCAGTAGCGATCGGTGAGAATGACAACGCGATCGGTCTGGACCGAAGTATCGTCTTCAGAGAAATTGCGCCCCATGCGCAGATCCACTTGGAGGGTGGGGAAAAAGTCGGGGGAGACCAGGGCAATCTGCTCGCGCTCCGTGGAGCCGGCATCTCCCACAATGGCGGTTTCGAAGCGATAGAGCGCCAGCCCTTCGAACGCGGGGATGCGGCCGCGCCGCTCATAATAATTGGTGATCGAGGAGCCGTCGCGGTCGACTCCGGCCTTCGGGTAGGAGTTGAACATGATCACCAGGCGATCGGCGTGGGGAAACGGCAGAGGGCGAAGCAGCACGGAGTCGATCACGGCGAAGATGGTGAGATTCGCGCCCAGGCAGACGGCGAGAGTGACCAGCGCGGTGATGGTGAAGCCGGGCGTCTTGCGCAGCAATCGAGCGGCGTAGCGGGTCTGACGTCCCAGTTCGTCGAAGGGGTGCAGCCAGCGCGATTCGCGGCATTCTTCCTCGACGGTGTTGATGCCGCCGAACTCGATGCGAGCCTGCCGCGCCGCTTCTTCGGGCGATACGCCGGAGCGGATCAGGTCGTCGGTATGCTGCTCGATGTGGGAGCGCAACTCCTCGGTCATGCCCTGTTCGAAATCGCGGCGGGAGTTTAAGACGCGCAAAAGAGAGCGAAAACCTCGGAACATGTCAGGCCTCCCCGGGCGCCGTATTCAAAGCCGCGGTCATGGCGATCGCCAGCCGGTTCCATCCGGCCGTTTCCTCACGCAACCGGCGGCGTCCGATGGAGGTGAGGGTATAGTATTTCGCCCGGCGATTGTTCTGGCTCTGCCCCCATTCGGAGGCGACCAACCCCTGGTGCTCCAGCCGGTAGAGCGCCGGATACAAGGATCCTTGCGGGATCTCCAGAGCTCCACCGGAGATCTGCTTGATGCGCAGCAGCACGCCGTAGCCATGCAGCTGTTCGAGAGAAATCGACTTGAGGATCAGCATGTCGAGAGTGCCGGGCAGCAGAGCCGCGTACTTAGCCAAAATGACTTCCTCCTAGCTTACCTAGGAGTAGTATCGCACATTCTCCTAGTTTTGCAAGGGGAGAATGAAGTTTCCAGTATTCCAGTGTCTAGGCGCGGATGTAGGGCGGGCTATCAGCCGGCAGCCGCTCTCCAGAGCGGCTCTGCCTTCGTGCGACGAGAGAGCCTGCTTGAAAGCAGGCTGCCGGCTCAAAAGCCCGCCCCACGGTGTGATTGAGTTGTTTTTCTTGTGGCGTGTCCCAGTCATTCCGGCAGCAGAGGGTGACGTCTGTCCGCATGCTTACGCATGGCGGTTCAGTGGCGGATGTGAGCGGGTGGGCGGCTGAGCGTGGTCCACGCCGCCCATCCGGCAACTGGAAACAGCGCTGCCAGGGCGAAGGCGATGTCGTAACGGTGGAGGTCGAACAGTCTTCCTACTCCCGGCATCACCAGGGCGATTACCAGCGACCAGCTTCCCGCGCCCAGACCCGCGATGAAGCCCGCGTGGGCGGTGGAAAACTTTCTGGTGGCGTAGGCGACGGCTCCAATGATGAATCCCGAGGTCACGAACATTGCGAAAAACATCATCGCCAGCGTCAGGCCATATGAGGGAAGATGCGGAATCAGAGCCAGCGGCAGACTGAGCGTCATTAGAATGAAGAACTGACGGCGCAACGCTCCTGAAAACCGGTCCGTCGTCCAGCCCCAGAAGAAATATCCGATCTCCCAGCCCAGCGGAGGGATCCACAACACTTTCCCGATTTCCACCTGCGATTTCGAAAACGCGGCGGTCAGAAAAATCGACGCCTGGTAGAGCACGAAGCCCGAAGGAAACGCGCCCATCGCGTAGGCCGCCACGAACGCCCATACCCGCGGATCGCTGAACTTCGGCGCTTCATTCGTGACGACGGGACGCGCGGCGTCGATGTTCTTGGACAAAACCATCCACAACAACAGCCACGCGGCGCCCACTGCGCCTGTCGCCCAGAACGCTCCGCGCCATCCCCACATGGCCGCCACCGGCGTGATGATCACGGGCGTGATCACCGCTCCCAGAGATCCTCCGCTATAGGCCACGGCGATGCCGCGCGAGCGCTGCTCCGGCCGCAGCGTCTGGACCACGGTTCGCAGGCTGCCGGGAAAGGTCGCGCCCTCGCCGAATCCCAGCACGGCGCGGGCGATGGCGAATCCGCGGAATCCAAACGCGAAAACATGCGACACCGACGCCAGGGTCCAGAGGGACACCGCTGCGGTCATGCCCGCCCTGACGCCGATGCGGTCGAGCACATGGCCCCACAACGGGTTGCCCAACATGTATGCAATCGAAAATGCGGAGATGATGAAACCATATTGCTCATTCGAAAGATGAGCGTCGCGCAGAATGGTCGGAGCGAGCAGCGCCAGGGTGTTGCGGTCGATATAGCTGATCGTCGAGACCAGCATCATGGAAAAGGCAGGCAGCCAGCGCATCGTTATTCGTCCGTCAATCCCCGCCGTTCGCCGGTTTTCTGAAGCTTCCGCGCGCCCGGTACTTTATTCTCGACAATATGAAATGGAAGTTGCTGATTGCCGGAGCAATCGCCTTCATCGCCGGGTTTCTCTCGACGCTAGTAACTGGCTTACAGTTTCGAAACTGAAGCGTTCCTTCAACACCGGCAAAGCCAAGCTAACCGCTTCAAGCGTGGCGCGAATGTCGGGCGCGGCCTGTAATTCGCGGCCGTCGTGGAGACAGAAAATCGCGCCGTTAACGGCCTTACTTAGCAAGAGCTTAGAGACGCGGGACGCCGGCAATTTCCAGTCGCGCCCAAGCGTGGTCCACATCACGCCGGTGAGGTCGAGACGCGATTGGGCGCGGCCGAGGCCCGGCCAGCGGACTCCGTAGGGAGCGCGAAACAAGCGCGGAGTGACCTGTGTTATCTGACAGATGGACTCTTGCGCGCGGGTCAATTCGCGATCGATAAATTGGGGGGATTTGAAGTAAAAAGCGGGATGGGAATCGGAATGGTTGCCGATTTCGTGGCCGGCAGCCGCTACTTCGCGCGCTATCTCCTTCAAACGGCGGACGTTTTGTCCGCACATGAAAAAGGTGGCTCGCACATTATGTTCGGCCAGCAGTTTCAGCAGCGCGGGGGTCGATTCGCTGGGACCGTCGTCGAAAGTAAGCGCCAGGGCGGGACGTTTTCTATCGCCGTGCCATACGGATGGCGCCAGCAGGCGCGATGATTTGCCGCGCACGGCGTAGGCTGCGAGTCCCACGACGGCGGCGGCCGAAACGACGGCTTCTTCAAGCACGGCCGATGTCCTTCAAGGCGCGATCGGCGGCGGTTACGCCGCGATATTGAGCTTCTTCGAAGATGCTAAAGCCGCTTAAATCGCTATTTGCGTAGCTCAAAGGAGCCTTATTGGACCATAATTCGACCTGTTTTCGCGAGTCCAGGAAACCCGGAACAGGGCGCCGCATGGCGTGGCCGATGCGCATGATGTCGATGCGCGAGACGCAATCGCGAATATTGGGATGAGCGCGCGAAAGATCGTGGAGGATGGCTTCGCGCCAGTACAGCCAATCCTTCTCGAGCAACAGCTTGCGCGCTTCCTCCGGCGGCTGGTGCGCTAGCGCCCAGTAGAAGGTCCACACGGAGCGGTCGATTTGCGATTTGAGACTCATGTGGGTGGCGACGACGTAGCCGAGCGCGGGGGAATCGTAAATCACGTTGTCCCAGGCTGTTTCATCCTGCGGCAGGCGGTCGAGCGTGAGGTTCGCGGTCAGCCACGGCGAATAGACGAAGCCGGGAGCGATGGCGCCTTCGACGATATAGGGCGCGAGAAAGGTCGGCGCGGCGAAAATGATTCGTTCGGCGATGTACTCGACGGCTTCGGTGCGCACGCGCGTGCCGCTGATGCGATAGACCGGGGAGCGGGTGCGGATGAATGGCTGCAATCGCGCGGTGAGCTGGCGGACGATCCAGCCGTTGCCTTCGGGCCAGACGAGCGGACCTTTCTCTTCGGGTTCGCGCGAGGCGAAGTAGTGGATGCCGGCCCAAGCCGACGTGTCGCGGGCGAGGGCGCCGTAATCGTCGCGGCAGGCGTAGTCGACGTACCAGTTGAGATAGGGCGAGGTGAAGCGATTGGTCTCCATCCACTGGCGCATTGACATTTTGTCGAGAGAGGAGGGTTTTGCACCGCGCGCCAACGGAATGGTGAACTCACCCGAGGCGCGTTGTTCCTTGATGAGGTCCTCGAAGCGGCGATAGTTCTCGCGGTCGAGCGCGGTGGCGGCGGTTTCGGGTTCAATTCCTTCCTGCCAGCGGCCGTGCAGAAACAGGCGCTCCTGCGGGGAGAAGCAGAGACGGCGTTCGTCCCACTTGCCGCTGGCGAGTACGCCCAAGTCCTCGAACAGTTCGCGGGCCAGGGTCTCATGAGGACCGGGCACGGGCACATAATGCGCGGCCCAGGGATAGGCGGTGATTTGGTTTTCGCCCCAGCGGGAGTTGCCTCCGGGGTCGGGCTCCATCTCCAAGATGACGAAATCGCGAAAACCTTTTTTGTGAAGACGCCAAGCGGCGGTAAGCCCGGCGATGCCGCCGCCCACGATCACGACTCCGATTTTTTGCGTTTGTCTGGGCGAGGGGAAACTCGCGTGATCGCGGATTCGATGGCCGAGGGGGAAACCATCGTTGACGAATTGTCCGTCGATGCGCTTTTCGGCTTTAGAGGTTAATCCGATGAGGGCGGGAGCGGCTACGGTGCGGAGAAATCTCCGGCGGGTGGGCACTGTTTCAGTGTAGCTTTGGTCGAGGGAGATGAATAAGGGCGGCGTCGCCCGACCGCTTCACCTGGGATCTTTCGTTGACGCCATCGCGATGCGCTCAATGCGCCACCTGTCGGTGTTTCCGGCCGTTCGCGATCCCTAACTGCTGATGAAGAGGCTCAAGCTATCGCCGCCCTGTGGGTGATAAGGTGGATTATCCAAGCGCCTCCTTTTGCTTCTCTTTCCGGCCTGATTTGCCGGCGCGTTCCGTGCATTCTTTATGCAATTGAAATATGCGCCTGGAGGTTGTATTTGTCAATAGGATTGAGCTAGGAAGATTCCGGAGGCGGAGCCACGAGTGGCACCGCGGCAAGCCTGGGGGCGCGCGCCACAAAAGGACGGCGGGGCTGAGAAGAAACTACTTTAAGGTGTTCACGGCTGTTGCCACGGCGGTGGAGAGGTCTTTGGCGATGGGGGCCAGTGGCGTCGCGAGGATGCCGGCGAGCAGGGATGCGGCCAGGGGGGCGTGCAGCAGGTGGCCGGCGATCAGGGCCAGCAGAATCGAGACCACCATGGCCCAGGCTCTGGTGCCGTCGCGATAGAGCTGGTCGGCTCGCTGGTAGGCTTCGTCCAGCGTGGCGGTCATGATCAGATCGGAGCGGGTGTCGAGAGGAGGCAGGTTCAGCTCGATCAGGGACTTGGCGAGGGCTTTCTGGCTGGCGAGGTCGGCGCCGCTGAACCAGTTGGCCTGGAGGATCGCCAGAATGTCGGGTTGGGCGGTTGGCGTCAAGGCGGCGACGGTCGCTTTGATCCGTTTAAAACCGATGTGGTTCACGCCGCCGCCGAAGGCTTTGGTGGCGTCAACCAGTCCGAATGCCGCGGTGCCCAAGGCTCCGATGGCGGTGAGGAGCTGCGGCATGGTGTCGAGTGCGATCATGCCGATAATGTACAGCCGGGGGCGCGGATTGGTAGGGAGGCGTCAGTGCAAATTGATGATTTGGAAGGACAAAACTAAGGGGCGAAAGCCGGGACAGAGCGCTCTTCGAGGGAACTTCGAAACTTCGTACCATAGCGGACTGTCCCCGAAGTTGAGGAGTTAGACCGGATAGAGAGGTCAGTCCCGGTTTTCGCGCAATTACTTAGGAGTGAATTTGAAGTCGCTGATGGCGATTTCGTCGCTGCCGGGGATGTAGAAACCGAATTTGCCGTCAGAGAAGATGCGGCCGGGCTCGGTCCAGGAATCGAGCGTCAGCCAGGTGTCGCCGGTCTTCAGGCGATGCACGACATGGTCCGGCGAAATCTCGATGCGTATGGCGAAGGTCTTCTGGTTTTCCAGGCCGTGCTGCGTTTTCTCGCGATCCTTACTTTTCCCGTTGGTCACTGACTTGGCCCAAAAGTTCTTCTTATCGATCTCGAACAGGCCGTAGTTCTTAGGGTCGACGTAGTCGACATACCAGCGGATATGAGCGCCGCGTAAAAAGCCGCCGCCCTTGAGCAACTGCACGGTGAACTCGAAGGTCCCTTTGGCGGGGAGTTTGTAGGGCACAAAGTTGCCCCCTTTATGGACCCAGTTTTCGCCGTCGCGGGTCCAGCCGGAGGGATCTTCCCAATCGGCCATGCCTCCGGATCTTGGACCTGAGGGGGCGGCGTGGGCCGCGGCGAGCGTGAGATCGACGGCGGCTTGCGTACCCGCGGCCACCTTTACTGTCTCGGTGCGATCGGTGAAGCCGGGAGCTTTCGAGGTGAACACGTAGTTGCCGGGGGGCAGATCGATTTGATTGCCGCTGAGCTGGTGGGGCTGGGCTTCGTTGTCGCGCTTATAAGTGATAGTCGCGCCGCCGGGCGCGCGAGTGACGTGAACCGTCCCGTTAGGGTTGGTAGTAACGGGAGCGGGAGCCGGAGGAGGCGCCGGCTTCGGTGTTCCGCCGGTATCGATCTTCGTCAGCTGGAACTCGACCTTGACGTTGGCGCCCTTCTGGACGTCGGCGCTCTGCGTGGCGGGAGTGTTGAACCCATCTTTGTACACGCGCACGGATACTTTGCCGGGAAGCGTGGGGATGCGGAGCTGTCCATGCGAGGTGTGCGGTTTCTGCTCCTTATTGTTGACGAACACGCGGACATCGTCTTCGCCGGTGACCACCAGAAGCGTGCCCAGGTCGCCGGGCGCGGGAGGAGCGGGTTTATCCGAGCGCAGGAAAACGGTGAGCGTGGGATTGGGAGCGAAGGTCTCCTGTAGAGTTTTTTGCGTGGGTCCGTCGCCGACCACGAGCTCCGCCAGTCCGGGCTGGAAGCCCTGCAAGTCCACGCCACCGGGGGAGGAGTCGCCCTGCGGCTGTCCGTTAAGAGTCAACTTGAGAGGTCCGGCGCTGGTGGCGACGCGGGCGTTACTTCCAAAGCTCGCGACGACGACGGCGAGCAGATTCTTGGCGGTGGTGCCGGTGATGTTGGGAATTTTAGCTTCGGCGGTTTCAAAAGAGAATGACGCTTCGGCGCCTTTGGCGGCGATCTTCACAGTATGCGGGCCGGCCGCCAGCTTATCCAAAACGAACTTGCCGTCCTCGACGACGCCGGAGGGCTGATCGTCGATGGTGACTTGTCCGCCGTCGACTCCCTCGGCGAGAATGTGCATGGATTGCGGCGAGGCTTCGAGAGTCAGGGTCACGGCGATCGGCGGGCCGCCGGCCGCGGGCACGTTGAGGCCGTTGGCGCCAGGCTCGTAGCCGGGGAGTGACGCGGTGATCTGATAGTCGCCGGGAGCCAATGAAACGGAGCACGGGGCAGTACATTTATCCTCGCCGTTGACCTTGATCGCGGCACCGGCGGGAGTGGTGGCCAACTGCACTTCCACGGCCACGACGGGCGGCGGCAGCTGGTTGCGCTTGCGGGCCCGGAGGACCAAGAAGCCGATACCGGCGGCGGCCACGAGCAATCCGAGAATCGCGCCGAATAGCAATGCTTTCTTCCACGCCACGGGCTTCTGCGGGGCCGGCGGTTTTTGGACCGGCATCTGTCCGCTGACAGGAGGCGGGCCGACAGGAGGCACGGGAGGTTGCGGAGGAACGGCCTGCGGTCCAGTGGATGGAAACGCGCTGGTGGGCAGGCTGGGGGGCGGCGAGAACTGACCGGAAGGCGGCGGCATGCTCGGGATGGGCGGTGGCGGCGCGGGCGGCGTCATGCTGGGCATGGG
>JBEKOZ010000083.1:0-11297 GCA_049521275.1 Bryobacteraceae bacterium
ACCGGCGCAGCACTGGTCAGCGATTGTCGGTAATGAACGGAGCCCGGCTGGGTTGGATTTCCGGCATCTTCGGATTTGTGATCGTCACCATTATTCTGACCATGCTTGTGATTGCGCTCTCCGAGCCCTCGGTGGTGACGGCGCTCCGCGAGCAGATTAAGACGCGCGGCATTCCGGAAGCGAATCTCGATCAGATGATCGCGGCGCTGCACAGCCCGTCGGGAATAACAAGTGCCTTAGGCTTATTCTTCCTGCTATTCACCATATTGCCCGCTTTCGGCGGCGCGGTCGGCGCCAAGCTTCTGAACCGCGACTGACTGCCGCTTCACGATCGCCACTCCGGTGAAGATCAGCGCCATCGCGATGCACTCCCGTACGCCGAAGGCTTCGCCGAGAAGCAGCCATCCCAGAGCGACGGCTACCACGGGATTGACGTAATTGTAGAGCGACGCGATCGCGATTGGTAGATTCGCCATCGAATAAACAAATGCGCTATAGCCGACGATCCCGCCGAACATGGCCAGGTAAGCAACCGCTCCAATGCCGCGCGGAGTCCACGCCATCCGTGCATGAAAGATCAAAGTCGCAACCAGGAACGTGATGCCCGTCGCGAGCTGCTGCACGGCTCCACTGACGAACGGATGCGCCCTCGACGCTTGTCTCCGTTGCAGGATCGCGCCGAGCGCCCACGCTCCCAGCCCGAGTTGCAACAACGTGAACGCAGTCACCATCGCGGTCGTCGGTCCGTGCGAGCCGAAGGCCGTTCGCGCGACCAGAAAAACTACGCCGCCCAGACCTACCAGCATGCCGATAATCGTTGGCGCGTGCAAGGGCTCGCCTTCGGGCATCAAAGCCTCAATACCGACCATCCAGAACGGCGAGGTGGTACAGAACAGCGCTGCAAGGCCGCTGGGAATGGTCAGTTCGGACCAGGAAAGCGTGCCCGTGCCGATTCCCAAAGCGCACACGCCGAACAGAGCCGTCTGCCATAGCTCGCGGCCGCGCGGCAGATGCACTCCCATCGTTCGGGCGACGATGAGCATAATGCCCCCGGATATCGTGTACCGGATGCCCATCAGCGCAACCGGGGAAAACGACTCCAGTGCAACGCGGATCCCCAGATACGTCGTGCCCCAGAAAACACACACGCACGCCAGGGCCAGGTACGCCTTAAATTGTGGATGATTTCGCAACGGTCAGGTACCATGGTAAACGTTCATGATCCTCACGTTAACTATTAATCCGGCGATCGATCGCATCGTCAGCGTCGACAAGCTTGTTTTCGAGGATCGCGCCTACATTCTGAATCAGACGGAGGTCGCCGGCGGGCGCGGCGTGAATGCATCGGTTTTGCTCCACCGGTTCGGAGCAAAAACGCTGGCTCTATTAACTTCCGGCGGAGCCGCGGGCGAACGGATGGAGAAGTCGCTCGCGGGCATGGGTTTTCCGTTCGAAGTGGTGCGCGTACGCCCGGAGAGCCGCACGAATTTGACGATTTCCGACAAGCAGGGGCTCACCGTGAAGCTGAATGAGGTCGGTCAGCCGTTGGGCGAACACGAATTAAAGCAAATCCGGCAGTTGGTGGAGGTCCGGCTCGCAAAGGCCCGCTGGCTGATGATCTGCGGCAGCATCCAGCCCGGAGTGCCGGCGAGCTTTTACTGCGACATCATCGAGATGGCGAAGGCCCGCGGCGTGAAGACGCTGCTTGATACCGACGGGGACGCGCTGGCCCACGGAGTCGAGGCGAAGCCGACCGTCATCACGCCAAACCAGCACGAAGCGGAGCGGTTGCTTGGCCGTGCGCTGCTCACCCGCAGCCAGTTTCTCGAAGCGGTCGACCGGTTGCAAGCCATGGGACCCGAGTCCGTGATCCTTTCGCTCGGCAGCCGCGGCGCCATAGGATCGGGACCAGACGGAGTCTTCGAGGTGCTACCGCCGAGAGTTGATGTGTTATGTCCCATCGGAGCCGGCGATTCGATGGCTGCCGCATTCGTCTGGGCGATGGACAAGAAGAAGGCGTTCTATGAATCGGTGCGCTGGGGCGTTGCCGCGGGCACCGCATCGGCCGCCTTGCCCGGGATGTCGTCCCCGACGATGGAACAAACGCGCGCCATCTATAAGCAGGTAGACGTGCGGCCGGCTCGCTGACTATTTTCTGACGTACCCCGCGGCGGCGGATCGTTTCGCATTCTGCCGATGCATTTCGTCTGAGAGTGCATGGACGCCGCTCGCGTCGATCCAGCGATTGTAAAAATTGAACAGCGCACAAACGGTGATGGCGTAATAGATGACTTCATCGTCCCAACCGGCTGCGTAAAGCGGCTGCATGTCCGCGGGTGACATCGAGGGCGATTGCGAATTGACTTTATCGACAAACCGAAACAAAGCTTTTTCTTTTTCGGTGAGCGCGGAGGTCTCCAAATCTTGCACGACGCCAGCCACGAACTCCTCGCCGCGAAACTCCGCTCCCCGCTCCTGTTCCAGCAGTACCGCCGCGACCGCGGCGTGAGATTTCAGTCAAAACGGGCAGTGATTGCGCGCGGAAGTGAACGCTGCAATCAACTCCCGAATCCCCGGAGTCAGCGGCGCCGGCCCGCGCAAAATCGCCTGCGTGAACTGAGCCAGGTGACTCGTTGCTTCCGCCTTGAACGCGAACATGTGCCAAATCTGCGAATATTCCGTCCCCGCCGCCTGCATTACGCGAATCATATCCGCGAAGGGTCCCGGTTGAGGATTCTTCTCCACACCGGGCAGAAACATGGGTTCCATTTTCATTTGCGCCGCTTCTTAAAGAATATATCGGACGCCTTCATTGTCGTCGATATCAGCACCACGAATACGACACCTAGCGCCACCAACGTTGCAACCGATCCGATCACCATGTAATCGGATTCCTTGAACGGCGCGGGCATCAGCTTCAGCATGATGGCCGACACCACGACAAACACACAGACTGCCAGGGCGGCTAATGCGAGTCCTCGTTTCATCAATCGTATTTCTCAAAGAGAATTAGTTTGCGGTCGAATCCCATTTCCTTTAGGATGCTCCTCACGTCGTCCACCATCAGCTTCAGGCCGCAGAGGTAGACGTCCACATCGCGGCGCTCGCCGATCGCCTGCTGAAGATGCGCCTGAACATGACCGGTGCGGCCGGTCCACGATTCAGTGGGGCGGCTCAACGTCGGCAGGAATCGAAAATGCGGAAACTTCCCAGCCATTTCCTCAAACTCTTCGCGATACATCAGGTGCGACTCATGCCGGACTCCGAAGACCAGAGTAAATGCCTGCGACGTTTCGCTCAAACCCGCTTTAAGCATCGAGCGAAACGGCGCGATCCCCGTGCCGGTCGCAATCAGAACCACATCGCGCGGCGGATTGCGCAGCACGAACATGCCGAGCGGAGGACGAATCTCCACCGTCTCGCCCGGCTTCATCTCAAACAACCGCGGCGAGAGCAATCCCTCGTGGACCAGATTCAGGCACAATTCAAAACGGTTGGTTTCAGACGGCGCGGATGCGATCGAATAAGCCCGGGTGATTTTCTTATTGTTAATGACCTCGTTCATCGAAACGAACTGCCCGGGTACGAAAGTGAATTTCTCCAACTCCGGGACTTCGAAGACGAAATGCCGTACCTGGGGCGCGATTTCTGACGATTCTATGAGTCTTGCCTGCATGACGCTTGTGCCCGATCGAGCAACGCATCGATCATCGCCGGGTGCCCGTCGAGCGGTGGCGTGACTCCAACCCGCAGCCCCGGATGCGACTTCTCGATCTCCCTTATCAGACGCGGTAGATCGCGCTGGAGATGCAGGCCGAGCGTGAGGAAATAAGGAATCACCACGACCGTATCCACGCCACGCGCCGATAATATCTCCACCGCGCCCCGTAAATCCGGGCGACCTCCTTCGAGAAACGCCGTCTCGACGGCCTCATATCCACCACGTTCGCTCAACTTCGCCGTAACCGCGCGAACAGCCTCGTTCGCAGTCTCGACGCTCGACCCGTGCGCGAAAACAACGTAGCCGGTCATACTTGAATCCCGGCCTGCACATCCGGCGACGGTTCGGGAAAGTACGTGCGCAGAAAATCGAAAAACGCACGTCCGCGCCGCCTTCCGTTGTTGTGCTGGATTTCGAGACGCTGCAAAAACACAAGCGTCGCCAGCACGTCGGTATCGCGCAGGGTCTGCATACCAGTCTCTTCGGCGATGTTCTTTCTTAATTCCTCGATCGCATTCACCAGACGCTCCTGAATTCGCGCGGCAAACGGATTCTGGGGCCGGCTCTCATAAATCAACCCCGACCGGAGCGTGCGATACGTACGGACCAGCGAGTCGATCGCCTCCCGCGCGTCGAGATCCACCGCTCTCTCGCGCTCCATCGCCCGAGCCAGCGCCAGACTCAGCGCCATTACCTCGTGCTCATGCTCCTCAACGAAGCTTTCTTTCACTTCGATATCGAGATTCGGAATGTCGTTTGCGGTCAGCGGCGCGGGCCGTTCGTGAATACGCGCTTCGCGCAAAAAAGTACAATCCAGGGGACAATCGATCGTGATTTCACGCCCGGTCCCGCAGCATTGCGGGCAGATTTCGGCTTCCACGCCGGGACAAAACCTGCGGGCACGCCGCTGTTCGCAAAGCTTACAAAGGATACTCACCGCGAGACATCTCTATCGTATCATCGGGACATGCCGCGGACAGATCTTTATTTAAAAGTCGAGATCGACCTCGATGAAAAGGAGCAGCCGGAGCGCCTTGCCTCAGAAATTTGCCGCCAGATCCGCAAAGTGTACGGCGTGCGGTCGGCGGAGATATCCAACATCATCGAGAGAGAAAATTAAGCACTGCCTTCCCGGACACCTTGCGTTCCGCTAAATCCCGCAAACCGCGCGGAGCCTCAGCGAACGGATAAACGGCGTTCACCGCCGGCCGGATTTTCCCCGCCTCGTACAACTTCATCAACGCCGCGTGCGCCTCCGCTTCATAGCCTGGATGCGACAGCACGTAGGCGCCCCAGAGCACCCCGATGATGGAAATGTTTTTTAGCAGCACGCGGTTCAGCGCAATCGACGGAATTCGTCCTGCCGCGAAACCGATAATCAGGATGCGCCCCTCCGGCGCAACACACTTGGTCGACAAGTCGAAAATATCTCCGCCCACAGGATCGTAAATCGTATCCGCGCCGCGTCCTTCGGTAATTTCCTTCACCCGATCCACCCAGCCTGCGTGCCCATAGTCGATCGCATGGTCCGCCCCCTGCTGGCGCGCGAACGCGAGTTTCTCTTCGCTGCCCGCCGTTGCAATTACCTTGGCTCCCAGCGCCTTGCCGATCTGTATCGCGGACATGCCCACGCCGCTTGCGCCGGCATGCACCAGCAGCCACTCCCCGCCGCGAATCTGGCAGCGATGCGTCATCGCGAAATACGAAGTCTGATAAACGATCGGCGTCGCCGCCGCTTCCTCGAAGCTCATCGCCTCCGGCATCGCGAAGACGCTTGCTTCAGGCGCATATGAATATTCCGCAAACGCCCCGCCGCGCGGGATGGCCATCACCCGATCCCCGACCTTCACCGACGTCACTCCCCAACCAACTGCATCAACCACCCCAGCCACCTCCGCGCCCGGAGTGAACGGAAACGGCGGCTTCACCTGGTATTTTCCTTGGACCTGTAGAATGTCGAAAAAATTCAGCGCCGCCGCATGATTTCGAATCCGCACCTGGCCCGCGGCCGCCTCCGGCTTGGCGATGTCCTCCAGCGTCATCGACTCCGGCTCTCCCCACGCGTGAACTCTCCAGGCTCTCATTTACGCAGCCTCATCTAGCGCCCCTTAAACCGCGGCTTGCGTTTCTCATGAAACGCCGCCGTGCCTTCCTTCACATCGTCCGTATAATTGGTAACCAGCGTCGCCATCGCCGCATCCTCCAGCGCCTGATCGAGCTGCATCGTCCGTTGTTTGTACATCATCCTCTTGGTGATGCGGATCGCGATCGGTGGACCCTCCGCAAGCAGCGTGGCGAGCGCATACGCCCGTGTCATCAATGCCTCATCCGGCACGACTTCCGTCACCAATCCTAAATCCAGGGCCTCGCGAGCCGAATAGACCTCAGACAGCAGCGACATTTTCAGCGCCCGATCGAGTCCCATAAATCGCTGAAACAAATACGCGCCGCCCTCGTCCGGAATCAGCCCGAACTTAAGACTCGTGTCGCCGAGCTTCGCGCTCTCACCGGCGACGCGAAAATCGCAGGCCAGCGCCAGCGTCAGCCCTCCCGCCACTGCCGCGCCGTTGATCGCCGCAATCACCGGCTTGTCGAAGCGATCCAGAAAACGGATCAGCACGTGCATGTTCTCGCGCATCTCCAGCATCGATTCCAAACGGTGTCCGCGATACCGCGCCGGATACTGAAAATCGCGGCTGATGTCGCCGCCCGCGCAGAATCCTTTTCCCGCGCCGGTAAGAACCACGACGCGAGTCTCGTCATCGTCGCGCGCATCGGCCAGCGCCTCCAGTACCTCGTGAACCATCTTCTCCGAGTAGGCATTGCGCTTGGTCGGACGATTCAACGTAATGGTGGCGACGTGGCCGTCTTTGTTGTATAAAATCTGCTCGTACAAAACGTCATTCATAAACTCGGCCCAAGCGTCGACATCCCGCCATCCACCACCAGCGATTCTCCCGTGGTGCTCTTCGCGACCGCGGCGAGGAACAGAGCTGCCTCCGCTACGTCCTCGACCGACGCCAATCGCCGCAGCGGCGTGATTTTCTCGCTCGCATCGAACGATTCCTTTGTCCATCCGGCGAATCGAGTTCGCACAAAGCCCGGCAGCACCACGTTCACGCGAATCGCGGGTGCCAGCGCCCTCGCTAGCGATTTCGTCATTGTGACCACTCCCGCTTTCGATGCCGCGTAAACAATCGAGCTGCCCTGCCCGGTCATCGAAGCCACCGACGAGATGTTCACAATCGACGCGCCCTCCCGCTGCTTCAGAAACGGCACCGCCGCGCGCACGCAGTAAAACAACCCGCGAAGATTGACGTTCAACGTGCGGTCCCAAATCTCATCCGTCAAATCGCCCAGTTGCGCGTGCGGTATCCGCGTGCTCCAACCGGCGTTGTTGATCAGATAGTCGATTCGTCCGTACTCGCGTTCGGCCGCGTCCATAAGCGCGACCGCTTCGGACTCCTTCGAAACGTCCGCGCCCACGGCTACCGCCGTGCCGCCCTCCGCTTGAATCGCCGCCACAACTTCGACCGCGGCGTCCCGGGAGCTGCTGTAATTCACCAGCACTTTCGCTCCGTGCCGCGCGAACAATTCCGCAATGGCGCGTCCCATTCCCGTGCCCGCGCCCGTAACCACCGCCACTTTGCCGTCGAGTCTCATGTCGCCATCATATTAATACGATTCATGGTCCCGCTTGTGCGATGATCGTTTTTTAGGGCACAGAGCGAGGGTGATGATTCCTTAGGAGGAAGTGAAACGATGAAACAATTGACCGCTGCTTTGATCTTGACTACCGCGTCCTTGTCCGCCGCCGAGTCCGACGCCCCCGCGCGCCTGCAGGCCGCCGCCGACGTTTTCAAGGAAGTCATGGGGATCCCCGAAAAGGCAATTCCCCAGGACCTGCTCAACAAGTCGCAGTGCATCATTATCGTGCCGGGCTTGAAGAAGGGCGCGTTTATTGTCGGCGCGAAATATGGAAAGGGATTCGTCTCCTGTCGCAGCAAGTCGGGCGTCGGCTGGGGCGCACCTGGATCGGTGCGCGTCGAAGGCGGCAGCGTCGGATTCCAGGCTGGCGGTGCGGAAACAGACGTGATCATGCTGGTGATGAATGAAAGCGGCATGCATCGCCTGCTCACCAGCAAGTTCACCCTGGGCGGCGACGCCACGGTCGCCGGAGGTCCCGTCGGCCGCTCGACGCAAGCCGAGACCGATGCCCTCATGACCGCCGAAATTCTTACCTGGTCCCGCGCTCGCGGCCTGTTCGCAGGCGTCGCGCTCAGCGGCGCTACGCTGCGGGAGGACGCGGAATGGAACAACGATCTCTACGGGCACAAGATCACCAATCGCGAGATTCTCACCTCCACCATCGCCCCTCCTGCGCCAGCTCTGCCTCTGCTCGAGGAATTGAACCGCTATTCGAGCCGGAAGTAACATGTCCAGTCCCTCGGATCCTGACGATGTCTCAGCGCGCATGCGTGACGATTGGAACGCCCGCGCCCGCGAGGATGCCGGTTACTATGTAGCGTTCGGCCGCCGCGATCAGGATGATGCGGAGTTCTACGCCACCGCGACCGAGATGGTCACCAGCCTTGAATCCGAGTTGCGCCGCGTCCCTTTATCCGCCCGCGGATCGTGGCGAGCCCTCGAAATCGGGTGCGGCCCCGGCCGGCTCATGCGCCCCATGAGCCGGCATTTCGTTGAGATCGACGGCGTCGACGTTTCCGATGAGATGATCGCCATCGCACGGCAGCGTTTGAGCGATCTCCCCAATGCGACTCCTCACCACACCGACGGCGCAAACCTGTCTCTGTTCCCTGACGAGACGTTTGAATTCGTCTATTCCTACGCGGTGTTTCAGCACATCCCCAGCCGCGAGGTGGTCCTCCAATATCTGCGCGAAACACACCGCGTGATGAAGGTCGGAGGTCTCACCCGTCTGCAATTCAACGGACTGCCGCAAGGCGTCGGGCTCACTTACGACACTTGGGCCGGCGCCCGCTTTTCTTCCGGCGAACTGATGGAATTTGCAAGGCAGCACGATCTTCAAGTACTCGCGCTGGAAGGAGTCGGGACGCAGTATATGTGGACGTCATGGCGCAAACAGCCCAAGGGCTGGAGCAATGCGCAGGAGTCGCGAACGCCCGATACGCAGTTGCGCATTCGACGTATCACCAACGCGTCAAGCTCGGAGCCAGTCGCGCCCTCGCGCGGCCGCTGGGCGTCGATTTCCATCTGGGTGGAGAATCTGCCCCCTGACGCGGGCCTCGATCATCTACGTGTTACCGTCGGCAGTTCCTTCGGGACCATCACCTATATCGGTCCTGAGACCGTCGGCACACAGCAATTGAACGTCATCCTGCCGGAATTGGAGGAGACCGGCCTCTTGCCGGTCGAAGTGCACTGGCTCGGTCAATCCATCTCGCCTCCGGCTGTGCTGCGCGTGATTCCGCCGGGCCCATCGGTGCCCAGTGTCGCCTCCGTCAGTGATGGAATCAATCTGGTGGCAGGAAAACGAATCGAAACGCGCATGATCAAGGTCACGCTCGAAGAAATTTCTCTTCCCCACGAGATCGAGGCGTCGGTAGATGGATTCCCCGTTTCCGATTTCGAATTTTTCTGTGTCGACCCGCGCCCCCAGAAATTCGAAGTGAACCTCCGCCTCCCCGAACAGATCGGCATAGGTCCGCATCAACTGGAGTTGCGCGTGGGCCGCAGAAAGCTCGCCCCAATCGCGATTGAAGTAGTCGCGTGATCGTCCAATCCCGCGGTCATGTTACCGAGCCGCGACCAAAGGGAGCGATCTTCCGAAAATGCCGATAAACTGGCCCAGCGAATACCACCCAACCCGTACCGGCGTTTACGTCAGCAACTCGCTCACGATACAAGCGAAGCCCGAGGTCCTGTGGGCCTGGATGATTCGCGCCCAACTCTGGCCCACCTGGTATTCCAACTCATCCGACGTCGTCTTCCTGAACGCCGCCGGCCCTGACCTGAGCAAGGGAACCAGGTTCCGCTGGAAAACATTCGGAGTGACCATCGAATCCGAAGTGCGGGAGTTCGAGCCTTTGGAACGCCTCGCTTGGAGCGCCCGCGGCATCGGCGTCGACGCTTATCATGCGTGGCTGTTCGAACCGAACAACGTCCTCACCGAGGAAACCCAAAACGGCTTTCTAGCCAGACTCGGAAGCCTGGCGATGCCCAACCGTATGCACAAATATCACCAGATCTGGCTGGAAAATCTAAGCGAGAAAGCCCTGACGGGTTTGCCTTCTTGATCGCCTATGCCTCTGGCGCCTCGCCCTCTTCTTTCCCTTGCCGGATCGCGTTGAGACGCTCTTCGCGGCGCTTGGCGCGGTCCGCAGCCCGCTTGACGAGCTCGCTGCCGACCAGTTCGATCATGGCCTGCTCCGCTCCGTCGCCCTTGCGATTCCCAAGGCGGATGATGCGCGTGTAGCCCCCGTTGCGCTGGCCGAAACGCGTGCCCAATTTGTCGAACAGCTTCTTGACCGACGACGGCGTTTCGAGAAACGCCGCGGCTTGACGCCGGGCGTGCAGGGTGTCGCGCTTGCCGAGCGTGATCATCTTGTCGACCAGCGGTTTGATGGCCTTCGCCTTCGGAACCGTGGTGACGATGCGTTCCTGATCGATGACGCTGGTGACCAGGCCCTTTAGCAATGAATTACGCGAGCCAGCGTCGCGTTTGAGCTTATAACCGGATCTCTTGTGCCGCATGATGACTCGTCCTTACTCGGCGATGGCGCCTTCGTCGCCCTCTTCAATTTCGTCTTCATCGTCTTCAATCACGTCGTCGATGTCCGCATCGTCGATGGATCCGATCGCCGCTGGCGTGCCGCTGGGCGAAACCAGGCGGCCCTGAGCGTCGAACTTCATGCCGAACGTCAGGCCCAGACCCGAGAGGATTTCCTTGATCTCGTTGAGCGACTTGCGGCCGAAATTCTTGGTCCGTAGCATTTCGGCTTCGGTCTTCTGCACCAGGTCGCCGATGGTTTGAATGTTCGCGTTCTTAAGGCAGTTGTAGGAACGGACGCTCAGTTCCAGCTCTTCGACGGAGCGGTTGAGCACCTCGTTCATCTGGCTGAGCGCGCGCTCGGCCGGCTCCTCGGCCGACTCCGGCAGCTCTTCAAAGTTGATGAAGATCGCCATGTGATCCTTCAGGAGTTTCGCAGCCTGCCCGATCGCGTCGGCGGGCGAGATAGCTCCGTTGGTCCAGACTTCGATGGTCAGCTTGTCATAATCGGTCATCTGGCCGAGGCGGGCAGCCTCGACGGAGAAATTAACTTTCCGCACGGGCGAATGAACCGAATCGATCGGGATATAGCCGATCGGCAGGTCCTCGTCGTTGTTGCGATCGGCCGAAACGTAACCCCGGCCGGACTTCAGACGCATCTCGATCGAGAGCTTGCCGCCTTCGCCGATGGTGGCGATGTGCATATTGCGGTCCAGCACTTCGATGTCGGAATCGGTCTCGATCTGGCCACTCAGGATCTGGCCGGCGCCGTCGGCCTTCAGCCGCACCGTGCGCATGCCTTCGGCCATCATCTTGAAAGGGACC
>JBEKOZ010000084.1:0-11274 GCA_049521275.1 Bryobacteraceae bacterium
GGTGGCGGGTGCGTGGAGGCCGAGGTTTGGAATGCGGCGCGCGAAGTGATGGAAACGGAAAAGCCGCGTCATCTGACGTTCAGCCTGGGGCAGGACGCGGCCTACGACAACGGCTTGATCTGCGGAGGGCAATTGAACATTTTCGTCGAGCCGGTGATGCCGCAGCCGGTCGCCTATATCTTTGGCGGCGGGCACGTGTCCAAGAACATTTCCAAGATCGCGGCAATAGCTGGATTTTCGACGGTGGTGGTGGACGATCGCGAGGCCTTTTCGAACGCGGAGCGTTTTCCCGAAGCCGATGCCACGTACGCGGAACCCTACGAAGACGCGTTTCCCAGGCTGCCGGTGACCTCCTCCAGCTATCTGATTATCGTGACGCGCGGGCATCGCGACGACATGCGGGTGCTGCGGTGGGCGGTGACCACGGAGGCGCGGTACATCGCCATGATCGGGAGCAAGCGCAAAACCATTGCAGTGGTGCGCGAGCTCGAAAAAGAGGGTTTCTCGCGCGACCTGTTCAGCAAGGTTTTCGCGCCGATGGGACTGGAGATTGGCGCGGAGACTCCGGAGGAGATCGCGATTTCGGTGGTCGCGGAGATGATCGCGCTGCGGCGAGCGCCGGAAGCGGATTGGCGGGCGCTGTCGAAATCGATCTTCGCCAGCGAAAAACTGCAGGCTCTGTTGAAGTGATTGCCGGTATTATTCTCGCCGCCGGCGCTTCGAGCCGCATGGGAACTCCCAAGGCTCTGCTGGATTACCGGGGGGCAACGTTTCTCGACCGGCTGATTCGGGTGCTGGGAAGCGTGTGCGATCCGGTGATTGTGACGCTGGGATATGATGCCGGGCAGATTCGCGCGGGAGCACGCGGGCGGGCGCTGTTCATCGTCAATCCTGATCCGTCGCGGGGTCAGTTGAGTTCTCTCCAAACCGCGCTGGCCGAGGTTCCCATGGACGCCGAGGGTTTCCTGTTCGTGCCGGTAGATTGTCCCGCGGTGGAGCCGGAAACGGTGAGCGCGATCGTCGAGGCCTTTCATTCGCCCGAGACGCCCTTGCTGGTGATTCCGCGTTTTGAGGGACGCCGCGGGCACCCTGTTTGCGCCCGCCGCGAGTTAATTCCCGAATTTCTCGCGTTGCCACCGGAAGGGCAGGCGAAAGACGTTGTGCGCCGGCATGCGAATCGAACGGTCTATCTCGATACTCCGGACGCGGGAGTGGTCAGTGACATCGACGATCCGGAAGCGTACCGGGTTTTACAGAAGAGCTTGCGATGAAACGAGGGATCATCGTCGCGCTGTTGCTGATACTAGCGGTGGGATTCGCGGCGCCACATTTCGAGATCGATTTCTTCCGGCCGAAAATCGCGCGGGCCCTGGAGCGCGGGCTTGGGCGGCGCGTCGAGGTGGGCGCGGTGCACTTCAATTTATTTACCGGGCCCGGGTTCACCGTCGATGACGTCACGATCCATGAAGATCCGCGTGTGGGAATCGAGCCTTTCGCTTACGTGGGCACGCTGGAGGCGCGGGTGCAGTTGCTGAGCCTGCTCCGGCATCGGTTGGATTTTTCGAGCCTGCGTTTAGCCGACGCGAGCATCAACCTGGTGAAGACCGACGCGGGTCCTTGGAATTTTCAATTTCTTTTGAGCAACGCGCCGGCAAGCGCGGGCGCGATGCCCGCGATCAAGATGCGCGGAGGGCGCGTCCACTTCAAGTTCGGCGACACGAAGTCGGTGTTCTATTTCAGAGACGCGGATTTTGATGTCGCGCCGTCCATGGACGGGTCGGTGGAGCTGCGCTTCGTGGGAGCGCCTTCGCGCTCGGACCGCTCGGCGCAGGACTTCGGCCATTTTTTCGTGCGCGGGGTGTGGAGCGCGCAGAAGGTCGAGATGAGAGTCGAGCTGGAGAAGAGCGCGCTCGAAGAAGTCGCGCGGCTGATCGACCGGCGTGGCTTTGGGCTCCATGGCGTCGTCGCGCTCGACGCGCAGTTGTCCGGGCCGCCGTCGCATCTAAGTGTTACGGGTAATATTCAGGTCAACGACGTGCACCGCTGGGATTTGCTGCCGCAGAGCGGCGGCGGGTTGCGCGTGGGATACCAGGGCACGCTCGATCTGCACAACGACCGGCTAGAGTTAGAGAGCGTGGCGGACCTGCCGGATCCGCAGGTGGCGGCGTCGTTCCAGGCATGGGATTATCTTCGCGCTCCCCACTGGGAAGCGAGTGCCCAATTGAAAAAGGTGCCGGTCGCAACGGTGCTCGAAATCGCCAGGCACATGGGCGCGGCGGTGCCGCAAGAATTCACGGCCGAGGGATCGGTATCGGGCGAGGTGCGCTATTCCGAGGCGGATGGAATCGCGGGCAAGATCGCGTTGCAGGACGCGTCGGTCACATTGCCCGATGCGCGGCCGCTGCGCGCGGCGTCGGCTGCGGTGGTGATCGATCACCAGGTGATGTCGCTCGAACCATCGACGGTGAGCGTTGGCGAGAATGAGAGCGCCGATGTCGAAGGAAGTTTTTCTCTCGAAGGCGCGGGCCGTCTGGATCTGAAAATAACGACGCGCGGGCTAAGCGTTGCGGACATGCGCGGGTTTGGCGTCGCGGCGATTCCGCTGCTCGACCAGACGCCGCAGGGCTCCTGGCGTGGTTGGGCGCGCTACGAATGGGCGCGCGACGAAGCGGGCCGGTGGTCGGGCGAATACGAACTACTGAACGCGCGCATTCCGGTGGATGGGCTTGCGGAGCCCGTGAGAGTGCAGACGGCGGCGGTGAGTCTGAACGGGAAGAGAGTCGCGGTCAATCGCATTCGGGCGAAGGTGGGCGGGATTGCGTTCTCGGGCGATTATCGATGGGAACCCGGCGCGATTCGTCCGCACAAATTTCATTTGCTCATTCCCGAGGCGGACGCGTCCGAGCTACAGCGCGCCCTGGCTCCCACGCTGGTGCGCGATCGAGGATTTTTCGCGCGGACGCTGCGGCTTGCCGATGCCCCTGCGCCCGACTGGCTGAAGGCGCGCCGTGCGGATGGCACGGTGACCATCGGGACACTCACGTTCGGCGAGACGCAGGTTCACATCGACACGGCGCGCCTGGTGTGGGACGCGGCGCTGGTGCGGCTCGCCGGCTTGAGCGCCCATTTTGATCAGGCGTCGCTGGTTGGCGATCTCCAGATCGACCTCGCCGGCGGCGCTCCGCATTATCGCTTTGAAGGCAAGCTCAACGATCTGGCGTATATGGGCGGGAAGCTCGATTTCGAAGGCAGCGCCGATACCGATGGAACGGGGCCCGGGATTTTGGCGGGTGCGCATGCGGAGGGACGCGTGCATGGGCGGTCGATCACGTTCTCGCCCGAGGTGGAGTTTCGCACCGGCGTCGCTTGTTTCGAAGTGAGCGAGCAGGGCCAGGGAGAGCGTTGGAAATTATCGTCGGTGGAGGTGACCCAGGGCGCCGACACTTACACGGGATCGGGCGCGACGCAAAGTGATGGGCGGCTGGTGCTTGATTTATTGAGCCGCGGGCGGCTGGTTCATTACTCGGCGCTGCTCGCGGCCGGGACGCCGTAGGGCGGAGCAGGCGTCGAGGCGAGTCTCGACGCGGCACGCAGAAGTGCGTGCGCCACAAAGCGCGTTTACAATACGAATAAGAAATGACCCTCGATGCGCTCATTGCCGATCTTCGCGCCGCGGTCGGGCGGGCGCGGAGCGAGGCGATCAGCGATTTTCTGGACTTGGCCGCGCGGGTGCGTGCGGCGTCGACCGAAGCGGACAGAAGCGCGGTGCTCGAAGAAGCCGGGCTGGTGTTCGCGGAACAGCCGGCGGCGGTGGATTTTTTGAAGTCGATGGCGCCGGTGCTATATTCCGCTGCGCAGCGTTTTGCTCGCGTGCGGGTGGCGGAGATTCGGCAATATCATGGCGCCGCGGTGAAGGCCGGGCGCGCCTCCGGTGACGTATACTCCGCATTGAGATCGCAAATGGATGCGGCGCGAGAGGCGTATCGCGAGAAGTTCCTAACGCCCGTGAATGGTACCGCCGATTACCTGCATGGGGAATTCGTGCGAACCTTGGCTAACGATGATGCGACACTGCTGGGGCCGGGGTATCCAGGACCACTTGCGGGGCCGCTTGCATAAAACATTTATCCTCGCGATTGTCCTCATCGCGCTCGGAGTGCCTTGTGGATCGGCCACGGACGATCTGGCGATCCTCAAAGCCGGAGCGGCCGCTCTGGAGGCGAAGAAGTACGCGGCGGCGGTCGCCGCTCTGGAGCCGCTGGTGAAGCGGCTGCCGAAGATTGCGGACTATGCCGCATTTTTCCTGGCCTCCGCGAAAGTCGAGTCGGGAGACTACGCGGAGGTTCCAAAGACGCTCGACCCGGTATTTAAGATGACGCCGGTTTCGCCGCTGTTGCCGCGAGCCGTGCTGCTGGTCGCGCGGGCGTACGGCGAAAGCGGGGACACCAAGGCCGCGCTCGATACACTGCGCAAGAATTATTCAACACTGCCACAGCCGGCGGGCGACCTGGCGATGGCCACGGCGTTCGCGGCCGATGGCGATGCCATTAGCGCCGTGGTTTACCATCAGCGCGTCTATTACGGATACCCGATGTCGCCCGAATCGGCGCAGGCCGATGCCGAACTGGCGAAGCTGCGGGTTGAGTTGGGCGACAAATATCCGCCTGCAATGCCGAACGCGATGCTCGGCCGGGCTGTGAAGCTGATGGAAGCCAAGCAGTACGCCAAGGCGCGCGCCGAACTGGAATCGCTGGTGCCGCAACTGGGCGGCGCGGAAAAGGATCTGGCGCGGGTTCGAATTTCGGTCGCCGATTATAATGCCAAGGAGACGGCGCGGGCGCACAGCGCGCTTGCTTCGCTCGAAGTCGCGACGCCCGAAGCCGATGCCGAGCGGCTCCACTATCTGCTGCTCTGCGCGCAGCGTTTGAAGAATCAGGACGAAGTCAATAGCGCGCTGGAGCGGCTCGGGAGGCTCTATCCCAATTCGAAGTGGCGCCTGGAATCGTTGATTGCGTCGGCGAGTCACTCCCTGATTGAAAATCAGATTCTCGTTTACGAGCCGATTTACCGGGCCTGCTACGAGTCCTTCCCCAAGGATCCACAAGCGGCCGGCTGCCATTGGAAAGTGACGTGGGGACACTATATGCGCCGCCTGCCCGACGCGGCGGACCTGCTGCGCGCGCATCTGCGCATGTTTCCGGGCGCGGAGAATGCGGCGGGAGCGCTGTATTTTCTCGGTCGGCTGGCGGAGGATGCGCACGACCCGGCCAGCGCTAAAGCGTACTACGAAGAGATTCTGCGCGAGTATCCGAATTACTACTACAACGTGGTCGCGCGCGAGCGGATGAAGGAAATCGGCGCTGGGCCGGCGTCAGCGAAGGTGAATGAGTTTTTGCGCGGGATCGATTTTCCGCAACGGTCGCGCGCGCTGAACTTCGAGCCCAACGCGACGGCCAGAGTGCGCATCGAACGGGCACGGCTGCTCGCCTCGGCCGGGCTCGACGATTCGGCGGTCGGAGAGTTGCGGTACGCCGCGCAGAACGAGGACCAGCCGCATGTGCTCGCCCTCGAGCTGGCGACGATGACCACGAAGACCGTGGGACCCGATCAGGCGATGCGGTACATCAAGCGCTACGCGGGCAATTATCTGTACTTGCCCATCGAATCGGCGCCGGCGGAATTCTGGAAGCTCGCCTTCCCGCTGCCGTATCGCGCGGAACTGGAGCGATTCGCTAAACAGAACGGCCTGGACCCGTTCTTGGTGGCGGCGCTGATCCGGCAGGAGTCGGAGTTCAATCCGAAGGCCGTTTCGCGGATGAATGCTCGCGGGCTGACGCAGATTCTTCCCGGTACGGGTCGCGAATTGAGCCGGCGATTAAAGGTGAAAGCCTACGCGACGGCGAGCTTGTTCGTGCCGGCGGTGAATCTCCAGCTGGGGACATTTTACTTGAAGACGATCGTCGACAGTCTTGGGGGCCGTTGGGAAGCGGCGCTGGCGGCGTACAACGCGGGGCCTTCCCGCGCCCGGGCCTGGTCGAGTTGGGGGGAATTTCGGGAGCCTGCCGAGTTTATCGAAACGGTTCCATTTTCCGAGACGAGGAATTATATCCAGACGGTGCTGCGGAATGCCGACACGTACCGGCGGATTTATTCGGGGGAGATTCGGGCGGGGCTGAAGAAGTGAGGGGCGGGCGATTCACCCGCGCTTAAGAATTCTGGCGTATTCGTCGTGTGAGCCGATCCAGAACCAGGTGTACGTGGGTCCCTCTCGAAAGGCCAAAGCGCGATAATCGTCAGTCACCCGCGCGGACCAAAACCCGCCCACGGGTTTCAGGTGCAACGAAGGATGGCGGGGATTTTCCATCAGCAGTGCGAATTGCGCATCGGCGCGCCGTTGGATCTCCAGCGGGAGACCGGCGTAGCGGTCCCAGAACGATGGGAGCGCTTTAGACTCGATCACCGGGTGGGCTTGCGATGCCGAGCGAATCCTTCTTCCATCGGACGCGCTTTGCCTTCCGCAATTTCACGCTTCACCTTCTCGATCAAATGCGCACCGCGCCCTTCGGGAGAAAAGTCCTTCGCCATTTCCTTATCCCAGCCGTCGTAATCGAGCTCGTTGATCCACGCGGCCAGAGAATGCCGTTCTTCTTCCGCCAGCCCAACAATCGCCTCTTTGAGGGTTTCCACGGTCATACCCCAAACTTAGACGGTTTACGGGAACTGTGCAACTCTCAAGTAAGATAAGTAGATGGCCACGACCACCGAAGCCCTCTCCCGCATCCGGTTTAGAAGCGATCGAACGCAACGGGTGAACGAAAGCGTGATCCGCGAAATGACGCGCCTCGCGCTGGAGCACAAAGCTGTCAACCTGGCGCAGGGATTCCCCGATTTTCCCGCCCCCGAAATTTTGAAGAACGCCGCGCGCGAGGCGATCACCGCCGACATCAATCAGTACGCCATCACTTGGGGATCGAAGCCGTTCCGTGATGCGATCGCCGCGAAATACCAACGCACGTACGGACTCGAGATAGACCCGGAGCGCGAAATCACGGTGTGCTGCGGCTCGACCGAAGGCATGATGGCATCGCTGCTGGCGGTGACCAATCCGGGCGACGAACTGGTGATCTTCGAGCCGTATTACGAAAACTACGGCCCCGATTCCCTGCTTTGCGGAGCCACGAGAAAATTCGTGCAGCTCTATGGACCGGACTGGCGGTTCGATCCGGATGAACTGCGGCGGGCTTTTTCGCCCCGCACCAAGGCGATTATTATTAATACGCCGAACAATCCCACCGGCTGTGTGTTCGATCGAAAGAGCCTGGAGCTGATCGCCGAGTTGTGCCAGGAGTTTGACGCCCTGGCGATTACCGACGAAATTTACGAGCACATTCTCTACGACGGGACCGAGCATGTTCCGATCATGCAGCTCCCCGGCATGCGCGACCGCACCATCCTCATCAACAGCATGAGCAAGACCTACGCGGTAACCGGATGGCGCGTCGGCTGGGTGCTGGCCAGCCCCGATCTTTCGCATTCCATTCGCAAGGTTCACGATTTTCTTACCGTGGGCGCGGCCGCTCCGCTGCAACAGGCGGGCGCGGTCGCGCTGGCGCTGCCCGACGAGTACTATACGGCCATGGCGAAGGATTATGTGGGCCGCCGCGACACCCTCCTCGCAGTGCTGGAAGGCGCCGGATTCCGCTGCTCGCGGCCGCGTGGCGCGTATTACATCATGACCGATATAAGGGAATTCGGGTATCCAGACGATACACAATTCGTCCATCATTTAATTAAAGACGTCGGCGTCGCGGCGGTGCCCGGATCGAGCTTCTTTGAGGACCCTAGAAACGGCCACAAAATGGTCCGCTTCTGTTTTTGCAAGAAATATGAGACCCTCAAAGAGGCGCAGGAAAGACTGCGGAAGATCTAGGCGACCAAGTGAAGCCGCCGGGTTCTGGAGGTTTTATGCCAGAGTTGTTCGTCCCGGAAATTGTCGCTCGCGAAGACGGCACGAGCGATGACATCGCCTTGGGGAAGACGAGCGGAAAGCCTCGATGTCTCGATCTGGGGATCGGCGGACAAAGAGCACTGGCGGCAGATTGCCGCATATCCCCAGAAATTCTATTGCGGTACTTATTTGCTGCTGGTGGACTTGTCGCTCGATTTGCGCGTCCGCTATCTCCGGGTGCAATGGCGAATGGGGCGATGGGGCGAGACGGAGCCCACGCCCGTCGCCGGTTTTTACGTTGCGGCGGAGGAACTAAAATACCAGACCGCCGGCGCGGCTTAGTCTAAACTACGGCGCGATGCTGACCGTTGCCGAATTGCTGACCTGTCCGCCGATGGTGACGACCAGCGGATAATTTCCTGCCGCCAGGCCCGATGGCACGGTGATGTTGAGCTGCAAAAGTGAAACGAATCCGGCGGTCAATGCGGCGCCCAGCACCGTGGCAGGTTGGCCGCCGATGGTGGCGCTGACGCTCACGCCCGATGGCAGTTGCACTAAGCCCGTTGAAGGAGTGGCTGCGCCATCCGCGACCGCCGGAGTCACGGCGCCGGAACCGGTCAGATAGGCGATCAGATAGTTGCCCTCCTGCGCCGGATTGCTGGGCGTATTCAGCGAGTAATCGTGGTTCTGCGCGATCGCCGCGCCAGTACTGGAATTGAAGAAGATTCCTGGCGAAGCCGCGGTTACCGGGACTGTCATCGTGTTGCCGGCCGTGCCGTCGACTGTGACCGTAACCGTCGCGCTGCCTGGCGCGGTTTCCCAAGGCACCTGGAAATTGATCTGCGTCGGGGACGCGTAAAGAATCGGCGCGGCGGTTCCGTTCACGCTGACCGTCGCTTCGGCCAGCGTCTTGGGCAGAGGGGCCGCGGCTTCGGGCGTCGTCGAGGTTGCCAGATTCGTTCCAAAGATGCTCGCCAGGGAGCCGGGCGCCACTTGCGGCTGGAAGCTGGCTCCATTGACAACCTGGTTCGATGTAATCGCCGGCGCCGCGATGGTAAGCATCCTGATTACGTTGTTTTCCGTGTCTGCGATGTAAATGTTGCCCAACCCGTCCGGGACGGCCTGATGCGGGAAGAACATGGCAGCCTTTAGAGCCGGGCCTCCGTCACCGGAATATCCGGCGTTGCTGGAGCCGGCGATCGTGGTTATGATCCCGTTGGGAGCGATGACCCGAATGCGAAGATTGTTGGTGTCGGCGACGTACAGGTTTCCCGCGGCGTCGAGCGCCAGACCGGTGGGATTGTCGAGCTCGGCTTTCGTTCCCGGGCCGTTGTCGCCGCCATAGCCGATGTTGCCCGTACCCGCCAACACGCTCAGAACGCCATTCGAATACTTAAAGATGCGGCCGGTGGTATCGGAGATATAAAGATTGAGATTCGGATCCACCGCCACGCCGTTCGGGTGACTCAGGATTCCGCCGCTGCCGTTGATGCCCACGGGAGTACTGATGAAATTACCGCAGGTGTTCGTGTTATCGATCACCGCGCATTGGGAGGTTGCATTGACCTTCCGGATCACGCTATGGACCGGATCCGTGATATAGATATTTCCATTTATGTCGCAGGCCAGCGCGTTGGGAGAGTCCAGTTTGGCGTTGGTTGCGAGGCCGCCGTCGCCAGTGTACCCGGCGCCCTGGTCGTGATCCCCCGCGAACGTGCTGATGATGCCGCTCGGCACCACGATGCGCACCACGTTGTTGGAGGTGTCGGCGATCAAGACGTCCCCGTTCTCATCGACGGTCAACGCGCTCGGATTGAACAGTTGCGCCGAGATGGCCGGGCCGCCGTCTCCAAAGAACCCCGGCTCCCCGCAGATGCCCGCGAAGGTAGTAATGATGCCGTTTGAGATCATGCGGACACAGTGATTGCTGGTGTCAGCGATGTAAAGATTGCCTCCCGCATAAACAACACTGCTCGGGTAATTCAGTTCCGCGATGGTGGGCGGACCGTTGTCACCCGTATACCCGTAATTGCCAGGACCCATGCCTGCCACGGTTGAGATGACGTACTGACCCCACGCGCTTGCCGACACACACACCAGACCGAGCACAACTTCGCTAAGACGAGAACGCATATATTACTAGTTTAGACGGGCTGGGAGCCCAGTGTGGTTTCGCCGATTATATTTACAGCCGATTCATCAGGCTGGCCGCGTAGCCGGCGCCGAAACCGTTGTCGATATTCACTACTGTGACATTGCTGGCACAGCTGTTCAGCATCCCCAGCAGGGCCGCCAGTCCGTGGAAGCTGGCCCCATAGCCGACGCTGGTGGGAACGGCGATCACGGGCACGGAGACCAATCCGCCGACCACGCTGGGGAGCGCTCCCTCCATGCCCGCGCAGACGATCACTACGCGAGCCGCGGTCAGGCGCTCACGATTCTGCATCAAGCGGTGAATCCCGGCCACGCCCACGTCGTGGATCGCATCCACCTCATTGCCCATCACCTCGGCGGTAACCTGCGCTTCCTCCGCGACCGGGAGATCGCTGGTGCCCGCGCACACCACCGCAATTTTTCCTTTTCCGCGCGGCGACCTGTCCCGCCAGAATCGTACCGCGCCGGACGCGGGAAAATACTCCACATCGTCAGCATGTTCACTTTGGAGGCGCGCCGCCGCCGCCTCATCCGCCCGCGTCACCAGCACATTTTGCGATGTGGCCAGCAGCGTCCTGACGATCGCCGAGATCTGGCCGGGCGTTTTCCCCTTGCCGAAAACCACTTCGGGCATGCCGTGGCGCAACGCTCGATGGTGATCGACCTTGGCGAATCCCAAGTCCTCGAAGGGCAGGTGCTTTAACCGTTCGAGCGCCGCGTCGATCTCCACCGCGCCCGTGCGCACCTGTTCGAGCAGTGTACGCAGATGATCCTGATCCATAAGCTTCCAGTGTAGTTCGCCGGCCATGCCGACCACTGGTAAGCGACTACTTGTGGCTGGTGGGCGCGAGCACGCGGTTGGGGGCGCTCAGAAACTCCAGGAATTTCTTCGGCTCCTTGGCGACGGTTTTCTTTTCGACCAGGCTCTTCGCGAACTCGGCGAACTGGCGCCCCATTTCCGATTCCTCATCGATCCATGTGCCCGCGGTCATCGCCTTGTTGACCAGGGCATAGTCGTTCGGGAACGCCTGGATGACAGGAAGCCCCAGCAGTTCCTCCACCTGAGTCTTGGTGAATAGAGGCTTCTTAAGGCACCGGTTCATCACGATCGCTACCCTGCTTTCGAGATCGAAGGTCCGCAGGAAGTGTAGCTTTTCGCGCGCCAGATGCAG
>JBEKOZ010000085.1:0-11085 GCA_049521275.1 Bryobacteraceae bacterium
TATTCGTTGCCGATGCCCTCCTGGAAATAATCGCTGCGGCCGTCGATGAAAACTTTCTGCTGCGGATAGTTTTTCCACAGCAGGTAGTCGCCCCACTGGTCGGTCGAAAAGACGCGCCCCGAAGCGAGTTCCGCTGCATGCCGCTGCACCATATCGCGAGGGAAATATTTAGCGGACAAGTCGGTCGGGAAGGTGGTGCAGAAAAGGGCGATGGCCGCGACCGCGATCGCGGACCAGATGCTGACCGGCTGGAGACGAGCCGTTAGGCGATCGGCCACATCCCGCAGTACCCCGGTCACCGACTTGGCCCCCTGCGAGCGGGCAAAGGTATCGAACAGGGCCGTCGCTTCCACGGCAATGAACGGAAGCGCGACCACCACGAAGATCGGAACGTGGCGCGACGATACCAGCGAGGATGCGCCGAAGAAAAGAATCCACAGCGCCTCGCTCCATTGCGCACGGTCGATCATGGTGCGCACCGCGAGGATTCCGCCGAACAGGATGGCGAGGTAATAATACATCGCTTCCGAATGGAACACCGGAGACTTGTATTCGTCCACGTATTGGAGCGTCCAGGGATTATTCAGGAATTGGGAGATGTGGCCGTAGAGCGCGAGGCCGTTGGGATTGACCAGGGTCGCCGCGGCGCAGAGCGCCAGGGCAGTGCCGTAGCGCTGGACGGCGGCCCAGCCAGTCTTTTGAAACACGGCGTTGAGAGCGCTCCCCGCGACCAGCAGCCCGAGCACCACCAGAATTACCGGGAAACCCGAGTGCATATTGGCCCACAGCATGGTCAGCGGAACAATCGACCAGAACCACGGGGAGCGTCGCTCCCGGTCGCGCGCGATCAGAAAAAATGCGACGGCCAGAAAAAACAGCGTGAAGATGTGGGGCCGCGCGTGAAAATGGATGGCCATGGCGTTCGACCCGATAAACACCAGCAGCATGGAAAGCAATCCGTTGGCTCCGCGGCAGATCATGTTGCGCAGCAAAATCAGGCATGTCGCGGCGATCAGCACGCCGATTAAGAGCACGATGCCCTTGAGGCCGATCCAGCGGTTCAGCGCCGCAAAAATCACTCCCGTCAGCCATTGGAACGCGAAGAAGCGCTCACCGGGCTTGGTAAAGGAGAAAGGGTCGGTGGTGGGAACGGCGCGATGGTCGAGGATGTAATCGCCGATGCGGGTGTGCAACCCCGTGTCGCCGTCCCACGCTAACCGGTCCCAACCTTGGGGGGACGAAAGGAACAGCGCGAAGAGCACCGCGAAGAAAAATACATCGGTGAGCGACGGCATTAGCCGGCTGGATGTGATTCCGGCGGGAACAGCCGGCAATGCGGGAGATGCGACGTTGGACGTTGCCATGGGAAAGATGTATACAAGAGAGTCATCGTCTTCCGGTCGATGCTTCTTTAGGGATACTGAAAATGCAGATGCCGACCTGTCCGCAAAGAAGGCATGTGGGGCGGGCTATTGAGCCGGCAGCCTGCTTTGAAGCAGGCTCTCTCGTAGCAATAAGACAGAGCCGCTCCGGAGAGCGGCTGCCGGCTGATAGCCCGCCCCACGTCGGATAAAGGTTCTTCGCGGACAGCCCACTAATTGCGTAGCGCTTTGCGCTTCAGTCTGCTCCAGGTGAAGACGCTGGTCACGCCGTAGTTCCACACGGAGCTGATCGCGAGGCCCGCCACTCCTGCCCCCAGCCACGGGATCCCGCGCGCGAGCATTTGCTGGGAGATGCTCAGATTCACCACCAAGCCGATGGAGCAGGCGAGGTAGAACGTCGCGAGCCCCGGAATTAATCGCCAGCCCTTCAGGCGCGCGTCGCGAAACGTGACCAGGTTGTTCAGCAGGAAATTCGCAGTCATCGCGACGGCGGTGGCGACCGCCTGCGCTTCGGCAAATGGCGTCCGCGCATGAAGCAGCGCGCCGAGAATGCTCAAGTGCAGCACCAGCCCCGCTCCGCCGACCAGCACGTAGAGGCCGAAGCGCACCGGGATGCGGTCACCCAACCGCTTGTCGAGGACCAGGTACAGATATTCCAGGCCGACGTTGATGTCGAGCTTGCTTTCCCCGTGCTCGCGATTCCGGAACGTGTAGGCTACTTCGCCCACGCGCAAAGGACGGCGGGCGGAGGCCAGCAGGTCCACCAGGATCTTGAACCCTACGCCGGAAGTGCGATGCACCACCTCGTTCAGGAAGCCGCTCGTCACCATGAAAAAGCCGCTCATCGGGTCGCTGATGTCGACGCGGGTCACCATGCGGCTGATGCGCCTGCCCAGATTGCTGAGCCGGATGCGCCACGGAGAAAAGTCGCCCATGCTGCCGCCCCCGGTGTTGCGCGTGCCGACCACCACATCGAGCGATTGGTCGCGCAGCGTTTCGAGCATCTGCCGCAGCACCCGTTCGTCGTGCTGAAGATCCGCATCCATCACGGCGATGGCGGGCGCGACGGTGGCCAGCATGCCCTCGAGCGATGCCGACGCCAGCCCTCTCCGGCCGATGCGGCGAATCACGCGGACCCAGGGCCTGCCGAGCGCCAGTTCCCGCACCGCTTCGGCCGTGCCGTCGGGAGAATCGTCATCGACGAAAAGGATTTCGAAGCGTATGCCGGCCAGGGCGTGATCCAGGCGCGAAACCAGCTCGGCGACGTTCTCCCGTTCGTTGTAGGTCGGGATGACGATCGCCAGTTCGAGGCTCTGGGTGCTGCCGGTTCTGGCCAGCGCGGTCAACGAGTCGGACGACACCTCCGCAGTATAATGCTGGACCACATCAACTTCATCGGCGGCTAGCGCGGTCTACTATAATCTGGCGATGGACCGGCATCGATCTCGTCATCAGGCACGGCGTCCGCTATAAATAGATCAGGATGCAAACTGTTAAATTTCTCCTCGCGTGGATCTTGATCCTGCCGTTCGCTCCCGGCGCGGACTCGAACTGGCCGCAATTCCGCGGCCCGAACGCCAATCCAGTGGGCGTCGACGCGCGCCTCCCGGACGCCTGGTCGAAGACCAAAAATGTGGAGTGGTCCGCCGAGATTCCCGGCCGTGGATGGTCCTCGCCCATCGTTGTCGGCGGCAAAATCTTCGTGACCGCGGCCACCACCGACGGCAAGTCGAAGCCGCCCCAAATGGGTACCGACTACAGCAACGATTATGTCGCCGAGCTCATGAAACAAGGGCTCAGCGAACAGGAAGTGATGAAACGCGTCGGCGAGCGCGATATCGAAATGCCCAACGAAGTCACGCTCCATTACTTCCTGTACTGTCTGAGCCTCGATAAGGGCGCCGTCCTCTGGAAACAGGAGTTCTACGCCGGACGCCCTCCCGGCGGCCGTCACCGCAAGAACAGTTTCACCTCCGAAACCCCCGTCACCGATGGCGAGTTCGTCTATGTCTACGTCGGCAACCTCGGACTATTCGCCTACGACCTGAACGGCAAGCAGGCGTGGGCCACGCGTCTCGAAGCCAATCCGATCTACCTCGACTTCGGCACCGGCGGCTCGGCCGCGCTCCACGGGAATCGATTATTGATCATCAGCGACAACGAGAAGCACCAATACATCGCCGCCTTCGACAAGCAGACGGGGAAGCAGTTGTGGCGCACCGATCGCGACCTCAAGGACCCCACCATCACGATGATGCGCTCCGGCTGGACCACGCCTTTCATCTGGACCAACAAGGTGCGCACGGAGATTGTCACTATCGGTCCCGGCGCCGCCGTCAGCTACGACATGGAAGGGAAAGAGCTCTGGCGCCTGTCCGGCATCACGCCGGCGCCCGCGCCGAGCCCGTTCGCTTATGACGAGATGCTGTACCTCGACGGCGGCCAGGGCCGTCCCGTTTTCGCCGTTCGCCCCGGCGCTTCAGGCGACATTTCGCTTGGGAAAACGGAAAATTCGAACGATTACGTAGCCTGGTCCCAGGATCGCGCCGGCACCTACATCACCACGCCGGTGGCGTATCAAGGCGGCCTTTATGTGCTCTACGACAAAGGAATCCTCGCGCGCTTCGACGCCAAGACCGGTAAGCAAAGCTATAAGACGCGCATCGATCCCGAAGCCTGGGCCTTCACCTCGTCTCCCTGGGCGTACAACGGCAAAATCTTCTGCCAGAGTGAGGAAGGCAAAACCTACGTCTTCGCCGCCGGCGAGAAGTTCGAGCTGCTTCACGTCAATCTGTTGGACGAGATGGCCCTGGCAACCCCCGCCATCGTCGGCGACCGCGTGCTGATCCGCACCGAAGGGCACCTGTACTCGATGCGGCAGCCGCGTTAAGGTAGGCTATGAACTGTGCCTGAGGACAACGGCCTGTGGAGCCTGGAAGAAGAAGTCCGGTTGCTCGAACAGCGTTTGGCCCGCCAGGAACAGCGCTTGGGAAACCTCGAATCCAGCCGGCTCATCCGCTTCATGGGATTCGCCGGCGGGCTCCTCGAAACGCTCAAAAAGCGAGCCGGCCAGCTCCTGCTCCATTCGCCATTTCACCGGTATTATGTGCGGCTCAAAGGCCCGGAAAAGGCCCCGCCTCGCGACCCCTATGCGGAGTGGCTCGCCGCCCAGCAGGCCTCGCGGCCTTCTCTCGCCTGGCATCAAGAGGACGCGGCGCGTTGGCCGATGCAGCCGGTTGTCACCATTCTCATTGCGACCTATCGCCCCAAAAAAGACTGGCTGGAGCGCGCGATCGCCTCCGTCCAAGCGCAGTCCTACGAAAAATGGCAGCTTTGCGTTTGCGACGACGCATCTGAGGAACCCTGGATCCGCGAATATCTGGAGGCGCAATCCCAGGCCGACCCCCGCATTCGCGTCGCCTTTCACCAAACGAACCGGGGAATTTCGGCGGCATGGAACACCGCCGGCCAGCTCGCGACAGGCGACTACGTCACCTTCCTCGATCACGACGACGAACTGGACCCCTACGCGCTCCACTATGTCGTCGAAGCCTGCCAACAGGGCGATGTCGACCTGCTCTATTCCGACGAAGATCATCTGAATCCCTCCGGTGTGCCCTGTCTGCCGAGGTTCAAGCCGGACTGGTCGCCGGAGCTCCTCGACACCCACATGTATTTTGGCCATCTCCTCGCCGCCACCCGCCGGTTGATCGACCAGGTGGGCTGGTTCAGCAGCGACTGCGACGGCGCGCAGGACTACGACCTGGCTTTGCGCCTGGTCGAACGGGCGCGCAAAATCGTCCATATCCCGCGCATTCTCTATCATTGGCGACAGCATCCGCAATCGACCGCCATGAGCCCCAAAGCGAAGCCCTACGCGCATGAGGCCGGCCGCCGCGCCTTGGCCAGCGCGGTTTCGAGGCGTAAGCTCGCGGCGACGGTCGAGGATGGTCCGTTTCCCTTCACCTATTACCTCCAACGGTCGAGCGCGCACCCTCCCTTCAGCCTGGTGGTCTCGACGCGCGACGCCCGTCTGCTCTCCATTTTTCTCGAAGGTCGCAAAATTACCAGGTACCCCGCGTCCGAACTGGTCGTCGTCGAACATGTCAATCCATCGGGCCAGGAGCTATCCCGCCTGCTCGACTCCACCGATTGCGTCCGCGTCCGCTATGAGGGACCCTTCAACTTCTCCCGCATGAGCAATCTCGGCGCGCAGGCGGCCGGCGCGGGACTCCTCGTCTTCCTCAACGACGACGTCACGCCGCTGCGCCCCGATTGGCTCGAGGTTATGGCCGCGCACCTGGAGCGTCCCGAAGTCGGCGTAGTCGGCGGACGCCTCTTGTATCCCTCGGGCGCCATGCAGCATGCCGGCATGGTGCTGGGCATTCAGGACGGCGCGGGCCATCCCGGCCGCGGCGTTTTCTTCGCGGACCTGATGTATTATCTGCAACTGCCGCGCGATGTCTCCGCGGTGACCGGCGCGTGCCTCGGCATCCGCCGCGATCTGTTCCAGGAACTGGGAGGCTTCGACGAATCATTCCCGGTAAATTACGGGGACGTGGACCTTTGCCTCAAAGCCCGCGAGCGCGGTTACCGCGTCCTGGTCGACCCTCGCGTGGAGCTGACTCATTTGGAGAACGCGACCCGCACTGGCGGCACCACCTTCGCCGAGCGTCAGCACTTCCGCCAGCGCTGGGGCCACCTCCTGCGCCAACCCGATCCCTATTACCCGGAAGCCTTCGCGCGCGACACCGAAGAAGTCCGCCTCGCCAACCCATAGCCTTCTTCCGAGCCGTGACCGCAGGGAGCGGTTTCAGCCGCCGAACCGCCATGCGTAAGCATGCGGACGGTCAGGGTGGGGATCCGCGCGTGTAACGATATCGACCAGAGATCCTTCACCCCACAATCCGCTCCGCCACGCACGTTTCAGTACCGGTGCCTCGACTGTGGGGTTTCTCGCGGAATCATCTCCTTGGAGCTCCAAAACCAACTAGATTACGCGCCAGGAGCGGGGCGATCGAGCTCGGCAACTTGCCCACGATCGCTTCGGCAAGGGCCGCGTCCTTATCCCCGAAAAACTCCCGCCATTGACCCACTGAGCTTGTGTCGATCGAACGCCTCGGGTCCGTGTTGCCGACGGTGCGTCCACTTTCAAACACTTCGCCGTGCAATTTCGAGGAATGATCAAGAAGCTCGTTCGAGAAATCTATGTCGAGAAAACTGCAGATGCGCCGAAGCTCGGTCTCCGGCTCGCGGACGAGCTGCTCATAGGAAACGCCTAGCACAGGATGCCCTCGCTCGCTGTATCGCAGAAGCGCCTCGTTCTTATAGCTCCAATACAGAGCGCCGAGCGCCACGAGAGACCCGCGTGATGCGCGGCAAAGCTCCAACTCGCGCCGCCACTTCGTCGCGAATCCGGGCTCTGTCTCGACTTTCCATCGCAGAGTTGGTTTGGCCCAGCGCCCAAGCCATGATTCAGCGCCATACTTCAACTTCAACTTCAACTTCAGCATCGAAGCGATCGTGTCCAGAGTTGGTTTGGCCCAGTGCGCAAGCCATGATTCAGAGCCATCCTTCAACTTCAGCATCGAAGCGATCGTGTCCCGGTAGTCGCGCACGAGGAAGAGTATTTTCTGGCCTTCATAAATGTGGTCGGCCTTCTCTATCAGGCCGAAGTCCAACTGCACGGGTGAATCCAGTTGCTCCGTCCACCGGGGAATCTTCAAACCAACCCAGGACTCGCGGATCGTCTGCTCCGAGGATTTGGATGCCAGCAACCGGTAGGACTGCAACTCGTCAAAGCAGCGGATTTCAGGGTGCGAATCCAGCACCAACCTCAACAGTGTCGTACCTGAACGCTGGCAACCCACGATGAAAAACGAATTATTTGCGTTCAGGAACATTACACCTCGTCTTTTTTAGCTTTTTATCGGAAGCGTAGGTCGTCGATGGGAGGCACCAGCGTATCCGGTTCCTACAAATCTAACGCTCAGTATAAGTCTTGGACGGCGCGGGTTGCAAACAGGAATCAAGACTTACTTGCCAGAGTGATAATGTGGAAATCTTCCACATCCTGGCGCATCACGGAAAAGCCGGCCTCACCCGCCAGTTGAGCCGCCGTTTCCGGCACGAACACGTGATGGTGGATTGCCCGAAGCTCAAGGTTTTTCAAACATCTCGCTCTGAACTGCTCCGGCGTTCCGGCCGGAAGATCCTTGGACAAGTCATGAAGGAGAAGGATTTCGTCCAGATGCGAGAGATCGCTCTCCAGCGTTTCGTTCCGAAAGTCCTCGCGCATGTGCTCGAGCGTCGTGGCTGGGCGCCGCCAGTCGAATGTATAGTCGCGATGAGGAAGTATGAGAAGCAGGAGCCCCCGCTGTCGAATGACGCGCTTCCACTCGAGCAGCGCTTTGATCGGGTCGGCCATGTGCTCCAGACAATGCGACGCGATCACGCAATCGTAAGCCGCATCATCCACCTGAAGTTTCGTCCCCTCACAGATCAGGGTCCGGCGGAACTTCACAGCATCGCTATGCCACAGGGTCTCCGCGGCAAAATTGATGTTGTCCACGCTCTCGAGACAGGAATAAATGGGGAGCGACCCCGCGGGTCCAAGAACATCGCTCGGCCCACCGATCTCCAGCGCCTTCATCCCATACAGGGCCTTCCGATAAGACTTAGTGATGGGGAAACGCTGGGTCCTGGGGCGGCGCGCCAGCAGCCGGCCAACCAGGTGGTTGAGTGTGCTTCGAACAGACATTACCAACCGCTCCAGTATAATTGCGGTTGCCCTATGATGTGGTATCTTGTCAGCCGAACGGGAGATTGACCGATGCCTCTGGAGCATTTCGACGTGCTGATCGTAGGTGCGGGCCTCTCCGGCATCGACGCCGGCCATCACCTGCAAAAATTCTGCCCGCGCAAGACCTACGCCATCCTCGAACAGCGCGAGCGCATCGGCGGCACCTGGGACCTGTTCCGCTATCCCGGCATCCGTTCGGACTCGGACATGTTCACCATGGGCTATTCTTTCCGTCCCTGGACCAGCCCGAAGGCCATTTCTCCGGGTGACGACATCCGCGACTACATCACCGCCACCGCGCGCGAGGAAGGCATCGACCGTCACATCCGCTTTGGCCATCATATTAAGAGCGCCGCGTGGTCCTCCGAAGACGCGAAATGGACCATCGACGCCGTGCGCAAATCGCCGGACAGACCGGACGAGCCAGTCACCCTGACCTGCAACTTCCTGTTCTCCTGCGCCGGTTATTACCGCTATTCCGCCGGTCACACTCCGGAGTTTCCCAACGTCGATCGCTTTAAAGGCCAAGTCGTTCATCCCCAGGCATGGCCGGAGAATCTGGACTACGCGGGAAAGCGTGTGGTCATCATCGGCAGCGGAGCCACCGCCGTGACGCTGGTGCCCGCCATGGCCCCGACCGCCGGCCACGTCACCATGTTGCAGCGTTCGCCGACCTATATCGTTTCCTTGCCTGCCAAGGATGTGATCGCCAACGCGCTGCGCCGCATCCTGCCCTCCATGTGGGCCTACAAGCTCAGCCGCTGGAAGAACGTCGGCTTGATGACCTACATGTACCAGCTGTCCCAGCGCTTTCCGAATTTCATGAAAAAGGGCCTGCTCAAGAAGGTGAGCGAGGAATTGGGTCCGGACTACGACGTCTCGACGCACTTCACGCCGAGCTACAACCCGTGGGAACAGCGCCTCTGCCTGGTTCCGGACGCGGACATGTTCCAGGCGATCAAAGCGGGACGCGCCAGCGTCGTCACCGATCGGATCCAGACATTCACCGAAAAAGGCCTCCTGCTCGAATCCGGCAAGGAGCTCGAAGCCGATATCATCGTCACCGCGACCGGTCTCGCGATGCAGGCCTTCGGCGGGATCGAGCTTTCGGTCGACGGGCGCAGTGTCGACCCCGGCCGCACTCTTGCCTACAAAGGCGTGATGATCTCGGGCGTCCCGAACCTCGCCGCCGTGTTCGGCTACATCAACGCGTCGTGGACGCTCAAAGCGGATTTGATCTGCCGCTACGTCTGCCGCTTGTTGAATCACATGGACCGCAAAGGCGTGCGCCATGTCACGCCCACCTGCGGCGATCAGACCGCCATTGCGCCCTTCGTCGAGAACTTCTCGGCCGGTTACATCCAGCGTGCCCTGGCGAACTGGCCCAAACAAGGTTCAAAGGCGCCGTGGCGCGTAAATCAGAACTACTTCCGCGACACCGCCACCCTGAAGTGGGCCTCGCTTGACGACGGCGCCCTGGAGTTCTCCAACCCGCCCAAAGCCGCGGCCAGTCCCGCTCCACGCGAATTCGCCGAACAGTCGAAATAAGAAATGGCTGTCCTGCTGCTCCTGCTTGCGCAGCTCGCCCAGATCAACATCGACGCGTCCCGTCTCAGTGATCGGCCCGTCCTGGAGCCCGGCCCTCCCTGGTCCAGCACCGGCCTTTTCAATCCCACGGCCGTCGCATATAAAGGCAAAACGGTGCTGCTCTTTCGCGCCACCGATGCCGCCATGATCTCGCGCATCGGCTATGCCGAAAGTACGGACGGCCTGCATTTCAAGATTCGTCCGCGGCCCGTGCTCGAACCCGAAGCGCCGTATGAACAGGGCGGCGGTGTGGAGGACCCGCGCCTGGTGCGCATCGATGGTCTCTTCTATCTCACCTACACCGGCTATAACGGCAAGGACGCGCAGCTCTGCCTCGCCACTTCAAAAGATTTGATCCACTGGCGGCGCAAGGGCGTCATTCTTCCCGCTTACCACGGATCATGGAATACCAAATGGACCAAGTCCGGCGCCATCCTGCCCGAAAAAGTCAAGGACCGCTGGTGGATGTATTATCTCGGCACGCGGACAGATCCCGACGGCCAGGATCGCGATTACATGGGCCTCGCCAGTTCACCCGATCTGCTGCACTGGGCCGACGCCACCCCCGCTCCGGTGTTGCCGCGACGCCCCGGCGCCTTCGATTCCCGTGTCATGGAACCGGGCCCCGCGCCGATGCTCACCACCGCCGGCATTTTAATGCTCTACAACGGCGCCAGCGACGCGCTGGTCTACGGCCCCGCCTGGGCTCTCTTCGATCGCAAGGACCCCGGGAAACTGATCGCCCGCGCCGACCACCCCTTTCTGCTGCCGGACCTGGAGTGGGAAAAGAAAGGCGTGGTGCCCAACGTAATTTTTCTGGAAGGCCTGATCGAATCAACCGCCTACTACGGCGCCGCCGACCACGTAATCGGCGCCGCCCAACTAAAAATCACCATCGTGAAATAGCCACCCCGGATGATCGCTCCCTGTGGTCGCGGCTCGGTAAGCGATTGATTTTACCTAGCGCCGATTCCGAGCCGCGACCGTAGGGAGCGATCTCTTTAGGCGGCGGCGCCGCCATCTTTGTGGCGCGCGCCCCCAGGCGTGCCGCGGTGCCACTCGTGGCTCCGCCCAAGCCCTTCGCGCTGCTAAACTAAATTCTTGCGGCTAACCCTGGTCCCCCTTTCGGTCGCCTTGTCCGCGGCCCTCGCCATCGGTGCGTGGGCTGCCTCTCCACAAACTTCCACCACCTCCACCCTCAAGAAAAAGAGATCCGTCGCCAAAGCGGGGAGCACCACCAAAACCACCCCCGCGGCCTCAGCAGCGAAAACCACCCCCGCGAAATCGAAGCGACCCGCGGTCGTCGCCCACCGC
>JBEKOZ010000086.1:0-11004 GCA_049521275.1 Bryobacteraceae bacterium
GGCGAAGGCGCACGGACGTTCGACCGGCGAAGTGTTGCTCGCGTGGTCGCCCTACGCGTTGTTAATTGTCTTCGTGTTGCTGTGGAACCTGGACCCGCTGCCGGTGAAGGCGTGGGTCAATCGGGCGACCGTTACTTTCCCGTGGCCGGGCCTCCACAACATGGTCACGCGCATGCCCCCGGTGACGGGGAAAGCATCTCCCTACGCGGCGACCTACGCGTTCAATTGGCTGGCCGCAGCCGGGACGTCCTGTTTGTTCGCCGTATTCGCGTCAGCCGTGGTGCTGCGCGTTTCGCCGGCTCGGCTGCTAGCGTACACTCTGACCACGGCCCGACAGCTTCTTCTTCCGATGGTGACTATTTCAAGCGTCCTGGCGCTGGCGTTTCTTATGAACTATTCGGGTGAGACGGCGACGCTCGGCCTGGCCTTCTCGGCGACCGGCGCACTGTTTCCGTTCTTCAGCGCATTGCTCGGATGGCTGGGCGTTTTCTTGACCGGCAGCGATACCTCGGCGAATGCGTTGTTCGGCAACTTGCAGGTGGTGACGGCGAGTCATCTGGGATTGAATCCGGCGTTGATGGCCGCCTCCAATTCGAGCGGCGGGGTGATGGGAAAAATGATCAGCCTGCAAAGCATCTGCGTCGCCGCGGCCGCCACGGGGATGGCCCAAAGCGAAGAAGCGAAACTGTTTCGATTCACCCTGCGGCACAGTATTTTCCTGGCGGTGGTGACCGGCCTGATCGTGATGTTCTACGCGTATATCATGCCCGCGTGGGTCAGGTGACCTCCCGCGGCGGTGAAGTCGGCCAGCGTTTTCGCGCCGGTTTCCTCGTTTAAGGCGCAAACGGCATCGGTGACGATTTCCACCCGCTTGCCGGTCTCAAGCAGCCCGAACGCGGCGAATTTGACGCAAACTTCGGTCACGACGCCGTAGACGACATACCGGTCGGCGGCGAAATAGTCGATCAAAAGGGCAAAATTACGGTTCGATAAGGCGCTGAAAGTCTGCTTTTCGAGCAAGATTTGGTCGATTAAGGTCAAATTAAGCGCGCAAGGCGCATTTGGCACAATCAGGCGCTTTTCGAGCAGGGTCGACGCCGGTTTCTGCTGACCCACCGTATCTACAACACAATGATGGGGCCAATCGCGAAATTCCGGGTCGTTCTCGCTGTGCGCGTCCATGGTCGAAATGACGGGGATCTTGTGCCTCCCCGCGTAGTGATTGAGCTTGGCGACGGTCGGAACGATCTTTTCAGCGCCGGGAGCGTATAGGGCGCCAGCGGGGAAGAGAAAATCGATCTGAGTGTCTATGTCGAAGAAAACAGTCCTCATTTGGCGATCCCTTTGCGTACTTTTTCATACAATTTCTCCAGCTCCGGGCTCAAATCGACGTTCCATGCCCCGGGGCGCTCAAACAGGCTGTGGCACGGGGCGGGGAGGCGCGCGAGACATTGCGCGGCATGATCGCGCGCTTCGCCTGCGGTCGGCAGGGGCTCCACCAACTGGCCGTTGAGCATGACCGGGCGCAGCAGGGCTTCTGGGGCGTCGGGGCATTCGCTCGAACGTCCCAGCACGTCATGGGTTCGATAGCGGAAAATCTGTTTCGAGCCGGGAAGCGTGTGCTTGTCTTCGCTTAGTTTGGCGGTGTAACGTTCGTCGAGCTCGACCATTTTATAAACGACGCCGAGGGTAGGGGCGTCGGCGGAGGTGGACAGCTCGGTGCCGACGCCGAATACATCGATGGGGGCGCGGGCGGCGACGAGCTCGTGAATTTTGTATTCGTTCAGGTCGCCCGTGGCCATGATTTTCGTTTCGGGCAGACCGGCGTCGTCGAGGATTTTGCGAACGGCGGGCGCGAGAGTAACCAGGTTGCCGCTATCGAGACGGACGCCCCACAGCGGCCTGCCCAACTCGGCTGCGCGGCGCGCGCCTTCGAGGGTATCGTAGCTATCGATCAGGTAAACGGTGTTCTTGCCGAGCAGCCGTTGCAGTTGTTCGAACGCTTTCCTTTCGCTCGAAAACGACATCACCCAGGAATGCGCGGCGGTTCCAAAGACGGGAACGCCGAAGCGCATGCCGGCCTCGGTGTTGCTGGTGCCTCCGCAGCCTCCTATATAGGATGCGCGGCCTGCGAACACGCCGGCTTCGGGCGAATGGGCGCGGCGCGTGCCGAACTCGACCACCGTGCGGCCCAACGCGGCTTTGACGACGCGGGCGGCCTTGGTCGCGATCATGGACTGGAAGCCGATGGTCGCGAGCAGATAGGTTTCCGGGATCTGCGCTTCGACCAAGGGCGCCCGCAGGGTCAGGAACGGTTCGTTGGGAAACAGAGGCGTGCCTTCCGGGACGGCGAACAGGTCGCCCGTGAAGCGCAGGCCGGCGAGATAGTCGAAAAAGCCGGGGCTGGTATAGGCAAACTGGGGCAGCGTGCGGAGATAATCGATCTCCTCCGGCGTGTAGCGGAGGTTGAGCAGATATTCGACGGCCTGCGCCAGGCCTGCCGCGAGAACAAAATTTCGATTGGGCGGGAGGCGGCGGACGAACAGCTCAAAGGTGGCGCGCTCTTCAAGTTTGCCGGCCTCGAAGTAGCCGGCAGCCATGGTGAGCTGATAGAGGTCGGTGGAGAGGCCGAGAGGCACTTACTTCTTCTTGTCGGCGGGTTTGGACGCTTCTTCCTTCACGTCCGCCGCCACGCCGCGCATTTCGGCGATGGTGTTTCCATCGATTTCGTACATCGCGGCCTCTCCCTCTCGTTTGGCGATAAATTTGCCACCGGGCTCGGGCGCGATCTGCACTTTTTCGGTGCGCTTGCCGTCATTGGAAACGACCGTGATCTCGACCTGCGGCGAGGTGAATCCGGTATCGACGAACTTGGCGGCCGATAAATCGCGGAGTTTGTCGACCAGCGCCTGGATGGTGGTGGAATCCATCGGCTTGCCGTTCGAAGTCCACTTTTCACCGGACTTCTGGTAGGAGGCGACGCGCGCGCCATCCTTGAAATCGATCTTCGTCGGGTCGCTGAAGCCGAAGTCGAAGACCTTCTTGTTGCGGAAATCGTCGAGCCCCTTGTCGACGCCGGTGCCGAGGTCCTTGGATATTTTGTGGACGCCACCGACGACGCTCGACTTGGCGAAATAGTCGTCCTTCGCCTTGCGGACTTCGAGCGTCTGGGTACCGCCTGGGTCCGTGACCTTTACGGTGGCGACGGGCGTTGCGGAGGCGAAGGACGCCGCTGCTTTCTTCGCGTCCTCCTCACCCACGCTCAGATCCATATTCGCTTCTTTCAGCTTGCGGACCAGTTCTTCCACTGCGAAACCGTCGGCGCGAAGAGGCTTGGGTTTCAGGATCTGCCAGTCGGTTTGATTGATGCGGCCGAACTCGACGGATTCTTTCTTGGCGTTGAGCTCGACGCGGGTGGCTTTCTCCTGATCGAAGGTCAGCAGGCGCTTGTCGCGCAGGTCCTTCGACTCCTTATCGAAAGTGTTTTTTGAGGAGGCCGCCATAGTATAGAGGTGTCCGTCGCCGCCGACTTTGGCATAGACGTCGCTGCCGGTGGGGGTCGAATCGCCGATGAGCAGAGTTTTTGTGCTGCCGTCTTTCAGCTTGAAGATCACTTCGTCCGCCGCGGGGGCCAGGCCATAGGAGGCCGGATCCGCGACGTTGTCGTCCAGCACGCGGTCCGAATTGAGACTGCCGGCGCCGCCGACGACGGTCGAAACCGCGGACTGGTCCGCTGGAAGAGGCTGCGGCGCGGTGATCGACCAGACACCTGAATCGTTCTTCGAAAGGACGGTATCTTCGCCGGAGCGTTTTTTTATTTCCAGGCCGACGACGTCTCCTTCATGCACGGTGAGAATTTTGGGAGACTTATCCGTATCGGCCGGCTTATTTGCTTTTTCCTCTTCCTTCTTGTTGGAAAACCAGAGGCCGGCCAATAGTACCGCGAGTGCGGCGGCGGCGATCAATAAACGGCTGAGCTTCATTGGTTTTGCGTCCCTAAACTGGGGCTGAAACCGCTCCCTGCGGTCACGGCTCGGAAGCGCGGCCGCCTGAAGTCGGTTGCGGGCTGAAGCCCGGCCCCACAAGACTGTGAAACTGCGGTCATGCTGCGCGGCGCTTCCACCAGACGCTGACTCCGGCCAGAAGGATGAACAGCGGGATCAGAAGAAGGGCGGTGTACTTCACCATCAACACCTGGGAAGCATTCATGTTCAGACGGCGGTCTTCGGGTTCTTTGGGGCGGATCGAGATGAGGTCTTCATCCGAACTCAGCCAGTTGAAGATGTTCAGGAACAGGTCGCGATTGCCGGCAAAGCGCAGGAACGAATTGGAGCACCAGTTGGACGATCCGATCACCACGAAACGCCCCTTGGCGTCCGCGGTTCCGTTATAGGTACCGGCCGCGCCCAGCGTCAGCGGACCCTTCTTATCGTTGGGCGATTGCTTGATCTCGGACGTCGCCAGATTGACCGTGGCGAAACTGTTTTCGCTGGTCGAGAACAGCTTTTCGTCAGTCGTTTTGTCGCCGCTCTTTACCTCGAGCGAGCGCGCGATCGGGAATAACGTGGGCGATTCCTTCATGGTGTTGACGATGGCGTGCGATTCATAAGAGGCGACCAGAGGCATTTCCGGTCCGAGTCCCATGGCCTGCCCGATGCCGCTGGTGTCGAGCACCAGGTCCTTGTCGGCGGTGATTCCCCAGCCGGCCAGCACACCGATGAGCGCGTCGTTGTCGTCAACCTCATTGCGGGCGAACTTCAGCGGCGGATCGACCATGAACAGGGCGTGGCCGCCGCCTTCGACGTAGGCCTTCAGCGCGTCCACTTCCAGCTGGACGTAATCGCGCTGGGGACCGGCGACGGTGACAATGGTGCAGTCCTTGGGGATCTCGGTTTTCTCGAGCATCTTGAGGGTCTGCGTTTTGTAGTTGTTCTTTTCGAGCAGGTCCTTGGCCATCGAATAACCGCTGCGCTCCGTGCTGTCGATCGAATGCTCGCCGGAGCCGAGGACGAAGCAGGCCAGGCGTTCGCCGCCTTTCAGGGCGCGCACAATCGCCCCGGTGACTTCCTCTTCCGTCAGGCTTTTCGCTTCCTGATGCTTGTTGCCGATATCGACGAAGATGGTGCCGAGAGACTTCACGCCCGCGGCTCTCGCCTGGGTGTACTTCTTATCGGCGTCGTTATATTGCACGTCGATTTTGGGCGAAAGATTCTTGTACCGGTCGAGAAGATCCCGCGCGGCGGTGAACTTGGTCGGCTGATCCCAATAAGTGATTTTGAGCGGCTGCTGGAGGTTCTTGGCGATCTTGATGGTCTGATCGGAGAGCGTGAACTGCTTGGTCGCGGTCGAATCGTAACTCTTGTTGTAGCGATTGGCGACGAAGTTGAGGATCACCAGGATCGCGATCACGATCACGGTGTAGAGTAAGCCCAGGCTGAGGGCCGAAGTGCGGCGGTTGTTCGTCTGGCTGGCCATTACGCCCTCCACCGGACCGATTCAAGCGATCGGGAAGTTAAAAATAAGCCCAGAATGATCATGGTCACGTAAAAGACGATGTCCTTGGAATCGATGACGCCTTTCGAAAACGATTCGAAATGCGCCTGCACCGAGAAATAGCCGATCACGCGATCGGAGACGGAGCTGCCGAACTCGGAAATCCAGTTGAGTACGAACAGCAGGATGGAAATCGCGAAGCCGATGGCTCCGGCGACAATCTGGTTACTGGTGCAGGTGGAAACGAACGTTCCGATGGCGAGCAGGCATCCGCCTTGCAGCAGCAGCCCGAGATATCCGACCGCCAAAGGGCGCCAGTCGGGCTGGCCGTAGCGGAACAGGATGGCCATGTGCAGCAGCGAAATGAACAGCATGACGCTGTACAGCCCGACCGCGGCCAGCCATTTCCCGAGCACGATTTCGATGTCGTTAATGGGCGAGGTCATCAGCAGCTCGATGGTGCCGCTGCGTTTCTCTTCGGCGAACAGTCGCATGGTGATCATGGGGATGAGGAACAGCGCCACCACGTTGATGTTGGACATCAGCGGCCGGACGATCCACTCATTGATGTTCATGGGGAAGGATTGTCCGGTCATGGCGCTTTCCTGGCTGCGCTCCACGAAGAATTTCAGGCCGAAATAAAAGAAGAAGCCACCGATCAGAGCCCACAGCGCGAGGACGGTGTAGGCGATCGGAGAGCGGAAATAACTTTGCATTTCTTTGCGGCAGATGGTGAAGGTGTTCATTTGGATTCGTCCTCAGCTTCAGCGGGGCTGGCGGTTTCAGCGGGTGCTTCCTTTACAGGTTCCGGCAGGACTTCCTTGTGGGACGCCGTCAACTCAAGGAAGATCGCTTCGAGGCTGAGCGCCATACCGTGCAGTTCGTTCAGATTCCAGCCGGCATCGATGACGGCTCGGGCCAGGCCGGGGCGGATATGACGCCCTTCGAGACTTTCGACGGTGAAGTGCAGGCGGCCGTCCTTAGCCTCCTTGGGAATCACGCGGCTGACGCCGGCCACTTGTTCGAGGCGCGACTGGACGCTGGCGGGCGAGGTGGAGTCGTCCGGCGGAATCACTTCGACGGCGACGGACTCCGATCCGCGGAGGCGGCTGGTGAGGTTTTCGACCGAATCGGTGGCGACCAGCTTGCCCTTGGCGATGATGATCACCTTCTCGCAAATCTGCTCGACTTCGGGCAGAATGTGCGTCGAAAGAATAATCGTGTGGGCGCCGGCGAGGCCTTTAATCAAGTCGCGCGTCTCGATGATCTGATGAGGATCGAGGCCGGAGGTGGGTTCGTCGAGGATCAGCACGTCGGGGTTGTGCAGAATCGCCTGCGCGAGGCCGACTCGCTGCCGGTAGCCCTTCGATAGCTTGCCGATGAGCTTCTTCTGGACATCGCCGATGGCGCATTTTTCGGATACTTCATTGATGCGCTTCGGAATATCCGCGGTGGGGATGCCCTTGATGCGGCCGACGAAATCGAGATATTCGACGACTTCCATATCGGGGTAGAGCGGCGGTGTTTCGGGCAGATATCCAATCCGCCGTTTCACCTCCATGGGATTCTGCTGCACGTCAAAGCCGGCCACGCTGGCCGACCCGGAGGTGGGTGGCATAAAGCAGGTCAGCACGCGCATGGTCGTGGTTTTGCCGGCGCCGTTGGGGCCGAGAAAACCGACGATTTGTCCCTTCTCCACTTCAAACGAGATATTGTCGACCGCGATATTGCGAGCGTATCGCTTGGTAAGCCCTTCGACTTTGATCATATATATAACTCAGGACGAGCAAGAAAGCTCTTTGTGAGCGTATACCATCATCATAGAAGGCCCGGAGGCGGGGTGTCAATCAAGCCTGGACGGTAATGGGGGCCGTAAAATGAAGAAACCATGCTCTACACTCAACTTGGAAATACTGGAACTTTTGTGTCGCGGCTATGCTTCGGCACTATGACTTTTGGCGGAGCCGGCACGATCTTTCAGGCCATCGGCGGAGTGACGCAGGAAGGCGCCGACGCGCTGGTGGGACAAACATTAGACGCGGGCGTGAACTTTTTCGATACCGCCAATGTATACGCGCTGGGGCAGTCGGAGACGATGCTCGGGAAGGCGCTGGGGGCGAAGCGGAAAGACGTCGTGGTGGCTTCGAAGGCATTCGGACGGATGGGTGCGGGGGCGAATGAGGTCGGCCTGTCGCGGCTGCACATCCTGCGGGCGGCCGAAGAAAGCCTGACGCGGATGGGCACCGATTATATCGACCTCTATCAGATTCACGCGTTCGATCCGCTGACGCCGATGGAGGAGACGCTGGGCGCGCTGACGGACCTGGTAAGGCAGGGGAAGGTTCGCTATATTGGCTGTTCCAATCTTGCCGCGTGGCAGATCGTGAAAGCGCTGGGCATCTCGGCGCGGGAGCATCTGGAAAAATTCGTGACGCTGCAAGCGTATTACTCGCTGGCGGGGCGCGAATTGGAGCGCGAAATCGTGCCGATGCTGATCGATCAAAAGCTCGGGCTGCTGGTGTGGAGTCCGCTGGCGGGGGGATTTTTGTCCGGCAAATTCACGCGGGCCGGAGTGTCGGACGAGGATGCGCGGCGCAGCAAGTTCGGGTTTCCGCCGGTGAATCTGGAAAAAACCTACGACATTATCGAAGCGATGCAGGCGATCGCCCAGCGCACGCAGGCTACGGTGGCGCAGATCGCGCTGGCATGGCTGCTCTATCAGCCTTCGGTGACGAGCGTGATTATTGGGGCGAAGAAGGAGGGTCAGTTAAAGGACAATCTGGCGGCGGTTGAGGTGAAGCTTTCGGCGGAGGATTTAGGGGAGCTCGATAAGGTAAGCCAGCTTGCGCCGGAGTATCCGGGGTGGATGTTCGGAGTGCAGGGGTCGGACCGGAGGCCGGGGCAGGTGAGGGATTGGTCGCGGTTTACGCCGAAGACGTGATGGATTTTATTAGCAAACACTGGGGCGATCTGGCCAGCGTGCTGGGATTCGCCCTGACGATTTGGTTTGCATGGCGCGCGATGACCGCTGCCGAGCAGGCTCGCGCTGCGGCGGAGGAAGTGCGGGATCAGTTGTCACGCTTCGACACGATTGCCGAGCTGTCGGCGGCGATTACGATTATTGAAGAGATCATGCGGTTGCAGCGGACTCAGGCGTGGGAGATTGTTTGGGATATTGTTCTGGACCGTCATTCGACGTTACGAGGGCATCTGGTCCGCAGCCAGGCAGGTATTGAGAGCGAGGCACTACGGGCTTCCGTCAGGGCAGCCATCTCACATTTTCGTATCATAGTAGGGAAGATTGAGCGCGCGAGGACAAAACCACTCCAGAGCAAGTTGGACACAGCGGCTTTTAACCAGCGGCTATCCGATCAGATCGAGGTGCTTGAAAAAGTGAGAATTGGCGTGAAAAAGGCGGGTGTCTAAAATGGCTTTTGAAACGAAGATCGACAAGCTAATTGAGAAACTCACAGATCTCACGAGTAGAGATAAGGTCGCTTGGCAAGACACTGCTGATGAGAACACCTTCTTGACTGCCGTTGGACAGTCCGTTGTTACGGTCGGCAGAGCGAGGTCGGACGCCATGGCGCCCTGCTTCATTAGGATCTTGGATGACACCGGTAAAGTCATTGAAGAGGCGCTCGATACTGATATTCAGGATTGGAATCGGCTGCGAACTCTCCACGAGCTGGCACGGCGGAACGCGCTGAAATCTGACAAAGTCGTTTCAGACCTTCTCTCTTCTCTCGAAGCAATCAGGTAGACGCCAGCGGATTCGGGAATGAGTCCTCGCCTGGTTCCGGCTCGCGATGCAGGCATTGAAAATCTTTTTCGATGAGAAGCTTTAGCGTGCCGGTGGAGGCTTCGATGCCGGTTTGATCGCTTTCGATCCATTGCATGGCGACCCGCGTGGGCACGGTGACGACGATGCGGGCGTCGTCGAGCGTCGCGCGGGTTTCCGCCGAGCCGGTTTCGAGCGCGTAGTGAAGTTGCTGGCCGGGCGCGAACTCGATCGCGTCTTCCACCTTTCCGGTGTCGTGCAGGCGCGCTACCTCGGACTGGCTCAGGCGCAGGCGCAGCGATCCGGCGTGGAGGCGTAGCTTCATTTTATGAATCCCTGTGAACAGTGTCGGGCGAAAATGCGGGTAGGCAGATCGCCACGTATTCAGCGCCGGCGGGAGTGCTGTAGCGGACCCACTCCCCGGACTCGGCGACGATCGCCTGGCCAGCCTTTACGCGGGTCACTCCGGCTTCGTGCTCGACCACCATTTCCCCGGAAAGGACGAGGGTAAATTCCTCGAAGTCCGGACGCTGGCCGGGCTCGGACCATCCGGCGGGGCTGCGCATGTGGGCGATGCTCGCGTGGGAATCGCCGGAATTGACGCGGCCGATATACTCGTCGAGAAGTTTTCCTTGCGGAACCGGGATGCGGGTGGGGGCTGCGATCAGTCGGGGCACTTATTCGTATCGTAGCGCTTCCACGGGGGCGATCCGGGTGGCGTTGCGCGCCGGGTAGAGCGTGGCGAGCAGGCTCACCGCCATGGCGGCGGCGGCGATCCAGATCCCATCGACGGCTTGCGGGCTGAAGGGAACGTAGGGCAGCGCGTAGACCTGCTCATCGAGAGGAATCAGCTTGTAGCGATCGAGAAAGTAGCAGAGGGTGTAGCCGCCGATCAGCCCGATGATGGTTCCGGAAGCGCCGATCAGAGCGCCCTCAAAGACAAAAATGTTGCGGATCTGCGCAGCGCGTGCGCCCATCGACATCAGGATGGAGATGTCGCGATGCTTCTCCATCACCATCATGACCAGCGTGATCAGAATGTTCAGCCCGGCCACGAACTGGATCAGCCCGATGGTGATGGCGGTGGCGATCCGCTCCATTTTCAGGGCGCCGAGAATCTGGTGGTACTGCTCCTTCCAGGTGCTGGCGGCAAGCTTGGGGCCGATCAGCGCCTCGGCTGCATGCTGCACCTGGTCAGCGGCATAAATGTCGTCGAGCATGATGTCGATGCTGCTGACCACGTCGGTGAGATGGAACATTTTCTGCTCGGCCGGCAGCGCCATGTACGCCCAGTGGCTGTCGATATCGTAAAAGCCCAGCTCAAAAATGCCGGCGACACGCGCCTTCACGTAACTTGGCCGGGGGCCAATAGGCGTCAGGTCGTCATCCGGGACCAGGATATTCACCAGCTTGCCATTCACGGCGCCGAGGGTCTGCGCCAGGCGCGAGCCGAGCACAATGCCCGGCAAGTCGCCGTCGCCGGCCGTCAAATTGCGAATGGAGCCGGCCTTGAGATGCTGTAGCGCGTCGGGAAGCGCGAAGCCGGGCGCGACGTTGACGCCCTTGATTTCGGCGCCGTCACCTTGCACCGGTCCTTTGATATATGCGCTTTCATAAAGGCCCGGGGTCGCGCTGACTACGTGTGGCAGCTTCGCCAGCTTCTGCGCGAGCTGTTCCCAATTCTCAATTCCTTCGCCTTGCTCTTTTTCGAGAATAGAGACGTGCGCGGT